>JAVCCX010000291.1 GCA_030765245.1 Candidatus Zophobacter franzmannii
CCTCTACAGGTATGATAAACTGGTTCAAACAGCAGAATGTTAGAGCAAGAGATGTATATGATCCTGACACTCTTACTGATGAAGAGGAAAATGATGAAATCAATGTGATGGCTATCAAAATCATTCCTGAAGAGGATGCTACTCGTAGCTGGGGTGGTATAATGAAGTACATTGGTAATGAGTTGGATTTCTCTGAAATGAAATACATTCAGGTTCTGTTGAAACCAGAAAACTATGAGCGTTCATCACCAATTAATGTTACTATGCATATTGATTTAGGTGACATAAATGAGAACTTCTATACATTTAATGAGATTGACGGTGTGCCTGAACTCAATACTGAAGATGGAGCTAATGACGGCACATCTGATGGTGATCTTGAGGTGAGAGAGGATGTTGGTCTTGATGGTATTCCCGATGGAGCTCTTGATGATGACCCTAATGATTACTTCAGTAGTATTGAAGACCATTTTGAGTTCCCATTTATTAATGGTACTGAAGAGAATGGTGTTCTTGATACTGAGGATTTGGATGGGAATGGGCAGTTAAATACTTTGGATAGATACTTTGAGTACACTGTTGATGACATTACAAATGATACTGATCTGGAGTATCTTGAGAATGACAACCAGGGTTGGAAACTATTCCGTATTCCTATGACAGAGTTTAATAGTATAGTAGCTCAAACTGTTGACCCTGACCTTTCCAAAGTTAAATATGCTCGTATCTGGTTTGAAGTAGATGAGACAACCAAGATTAACCTTGTAGAATTTGAGGTTATTGGGAACAAATATTCTGAACGACCAATTTACGAAGTAACAAAACCTTACGGTGATGATATTGAGGTGTATTATCCTGTTGACCCACAGACGCTGATAGTCGATGAAGAAAGTATCCTTTTAGGAATCTCAGACAATCAAAAAGATAGTCACTACACATCCCCTAAAGGTACATATGAAGTTGTAAAGGGGACGCAAACCCTTGAGCAAAGTTTACGGATTGATGTTAATAATCTCCAACCTAACCATCTCGGCCTTGTAAGATACAAAGAATCCCAATCATCGAATTGGTTGTCCTATGGGAAGCTTCGTTTCTGGGTCTATCCTGAACAGAGCCAGGAAAATGCATATAATGATCCTATTGATATTGTCTTAAGAGCAGGTGCGGACTCACTTAACTATTATGAAATCAGGTATAAAATGCTCCCAATTCCATACAAAACAAAGATGGAAAGCTCTGACTGGAAAGAGATTGAAGTAGATTTTAGTAAACTTACAGAACTTAAAAAATATAGCCTTGATAGTCCTGATACTCTCTTTGTGACAGATGGTCAGTTTACCTATGTTAGATACAAGAACCCTACATTTTCTGCTATGCAAGAGCTTTCAATGGGGTTAATGATACCGGAGCACCAGGACGGATTTAATGGTACAATATACTTTGATGATATTCGTGTTGCTGACCCATTTAATGAGATGGGATATGCATATAGTGTAGATTTAAGAACTAAATTTGCTGACTTCATTGATTTTAGTATCGGATATGAGCAAAAGACCGAGGACTTTAGGAAAGAAATTCTAAGGAATACTGCTCCGTCCTATGTAAATAGAACCAGTTTTGATATGACCGGTAAGATTAACTTGCATAAATTTACTCCTTATTCCTGGGGCTATAATATTCCATTGAACTTTTCAAGAAATCAAAGTTGGGGAATACCACGCTATAAAGCTAACTCTGATATTCTAAGAATAAAATTGACCGATATCGATTTGGACAAAGAGGAAAACAATAGTAAGCAATACTCTGCCGAGATAAGCTTCTCCAAGAACGCTTCAAAACCACATTGGTGGACAAAATATACTCTTGATGCAACTACCATTTCTGCAAGAGTAACATACAATGAAAGTACAACTCCTACGACAGTGGATACTACGATGTCATATAATGGTACTTATACTTATAATCTAAGTATCCCACGAGAGAAGATTGGTCTGAAGCTGTTTAAAAACTACTACTGGTACTTCATTCCACGCTCCTATGATAACTCTTTTACATTGACTGCAGATGATCCTAAGCGGTTTAATTGGGATACCAATCAGAAAGAGTTCTTACCAGCTTTGAATACAAGAGACACTAAGACAGTAACTACAAATAATAGTATAAACTATGACATCTTCTCTGACCTCTCAAGTTCTTATAGACTGACGACAAAGAGAGACCTTGTTCTTAAGAAATATTACAAAGATGTTAACATTGGTAACGAGACTGAGTATAAGCAAACTATTGATGTGAATTATGACCCTAACTTCTTCCCTAATGTATTTAGTTTATCTGTATCTCCTCAAACGGTCTTCAATGAGACTAAGCGTTTGTTGAATGGTAATGCAGTATTTAATGGGGAAGAGTATGATTTCCAGAGAACAGGAAGTGTTAGTCGTGTAACGAATGTGGACTTTACCTTTAAGAACTCTGATATGTTTACATCGCTTTCACGCAAATGGAAGAGTAAGCCAAAGAAATCGGATAACTCAGGTAAAGCAGAAGATGGTAAGAAAGAAGACCTACCAAACAAAACCATAAATACTGATGAGAAGAACTCCTCTTCAATGCCAAAAGAAGAAGGTGAAAAGAGTAGAAGTGAGACAAAGAATGAACTTCAAGAGTCAGTTGATGCCGGAAAACTAACTAAAGATGAGATGTATGATAAACTTGCGAATGTAAAGGAAGAGGAAACAAAGAAGACA
>JAVCCX010000430.1 GCA_030765245.1 Candidatus Zophobacter franzmannii
AGAAAAGCTCAGTGGTTACTCCATGGATTATGTCCAGAGAAATGTAACTATGGCGAAATTGCAGGGTGTATTCAACCCCTTGATGACCGTGATTGTCAGTTTGAGTATGGTAATTACTCTCGTATTTGGTGGTAGAGCCGCTATTACCGGTGATATCACAGTTGGTGGGTTCATTGCATTTTACTCATATCTCGGAATGCTCGTGTGGCCAATGATAGCCGTTGGTTTTATAATAAATATGTACCAGCGAGGTACAGCTTCTTTAATAAGATTAAATAAGATTTTTGAAGCTCAGCCTGAGATTAATGATGATGATGCAGATAAATCAATAAAAGTGTTGAAGGGTAAGATTGAGCTTAAGAACCTTTCTTTCTCATATAAACCGGAAGAATTACCTACTGTATTAGAGAATGTCAGCTTTACTGTTGAACCTGGTGAGACAATGGCGATTGTTGGTCCAACTGGTTGTGGTAAAACCACCATTATTGACCTTTTAGCCAGAGTTTATAATCCTGTGAAAGACACTATTCTACTAGATTCACATGACATTCATAAAATTCCACTTAAGCTCCTGTATAGAGAGCTGTTGATGGTTCCTCAAGAGATATTCCTCTTCTCAGATACTATTGCAAACAATATTGCTTTAGCGAAGCATGATGCAACAAGAGAAGAGATTATAATTGCCGCTAAGATGGCTCAAGTGCATGAAGATATTGATGGCTTTGAATTGGGATATGAGACAATTGTAGGTGAAAGAGGTGTAACACTATCCGGTGGACAGAAACAACGAGTTGCCATTGCAAGAGCATTACTTGGGAATCCAAAGATATTGATCCTTGATGACGCTCTTTCGGCAGTAGATACAAAGACAGAACGCTCAATTATAGATCACCTTGTAGAGAACAGAAAGGACAAAACAACTTTGATTATTGCCCATAGAATTTCCTCAATCCAGCACGCAGATAAGACTATTGTGTTGAATAATAAAAGCGTAGCTGAAGCAGGATCACATAAAGAGCTATTAGCTCAGAAAGGGCTTTACTGGGATCTGAATGAAAAACAGAAACTGGAAGAGAAGCTCAGTGGAGGTGATAATGTCTAGAGGCGGTGGAGGCGGCGGTGGACACGGGTTCGGAATGAATGTTGATGATTTAAAAGGCAAAATCTATGATCGTAAGCTTTATGGTAGATTATTTGTTTATGTAAAACCATATATGCACATAATCGTTATGGCGTTTGTTGTAATGCTTCTGCTCGCGTTTATTGAAATATATTTACCATTAGTTACTAAGACAGCAATGGATGACCATATTATCTCGAATCGCTCTATCTTGGTTCTTGATACTAAAGTAGAGAAAGAAGGTTTTGAGAAGAGATATGGTAAGCTCAAATTTAAAAGATATACAACTGACAATATTGAGTATGTCGTAGTACCGACCAAGAAGAGAAAGCTCTTTGATAAAACAGAACTCGAAGAATATGTGGAGTCAGGAGCTATGACAAAAGCGAAGTATTTCTTTGCTGACAATACCCCGGATAAGCTTGCATTAATTACCAAGTATGAGCCTGTTGGAAGGGAATTAATCATTCTCTCAAAGGCTGAACTTGCCTTCTCATCTGTTATGTCAAAGCGCTTTGAAAAGTCTGATTGGTTAAAGTTAAGAGAGCGGGATACGGATAAATTGATGTATTATGGGATGATTTATCTAATCTTCATTCTACTTCAATTTTGTTTTAACTATCTTCAAGTTGTTATGACTACTTTTGCTTCTCAACATGCAATGAATGACCTGAGAAAGGACCTGTTTGGTCATCTTCAGAAGATGCCTGTATCTTACTTTGACCATAATCCTGTTGGACGGTTGGTTACTCGTGTTACAAACGATATCAGGACTCTCGATGAGATGCTGGCGACTGGTGCAATCACAATCATCCAGGATGTTATAAAGATAATTGCTATTATGATCTTGATGCTGAATTTGAATGTTCAACTATCCCTTGTATCCTTTAGCTTAATTCCTGTGATTATCCTTTTAATTGTTATTTATAAGCGCAAAATAAGACCTATCTATAGAGAGGTAAGGAAGAAAGTTGCAATCCTCAATGCGACCCTGGCAGAGCATATGTCCGGCTCTAAGATTATCCAGATATTCAATCAATACTCAACTAAGCGAAACAATTTCAAAGAGGGGAATGACAGCTACTTTAAAACACAACTCTCGCAGTTGACTCTAAATGCCTTTTTTAATCCGCTCATTCGTATCTGCTCACACCTTGCCGTAGCTCTTTTAATCTGGTATGGTGGTGGTAAGATCCTGGATAATGTGATTACAATTGGTCTCTTCATGGCATTTAGTGAATATGTTCGTAAACTGTTTGAGCCAATTAACCAGTTCAGCCAGAAATTTGATATTCTCCAGGCTGCACTTACCGGTGCTGAGAGGATCTTCGGACTTATTGATGAAGACCAAGATGATTATCGGCATGAACTTGAGAATGGAGAAAGATTTGAAGGCAGTATTGAGTTTAAAAATGTCTGGTTAGCATACAATAAAGAGGAATGGGTTCTGAAAGATGTATCCTTCAAGATTAATCCGGGAGAGAAAGTAGCCCTTGTTGGGCATACAGGTTCCGGTAAGACATCAATAGTAAACCTTATTTTAGGAATGTATCCATATCAAAAGGGTGAGATTCTC
>JAVCCX010000095.1 GCA_030765245.1 Candidatus Zophobacter franzmannii
AGATGCAAGCTCAGCTTGCACAGCAACTCAAAGGGTCGCAGTACGTAGAGCAATTCTTCGAATTGCCAGTAACTCATGCGATTTGTAGTACGTAATGCAAGCGTCCACGCTTGCTTGCAGCTCTCAGAGCTGTCCAATTGTTAGTATTTCCAATGGCTGAAGAGATGCAAGCTCAGCTTGCACAGCAACTCAAAGAGTCGCAGTACGTAGAGCAATTCTTCGAATTGCCAGCAACTCAGGAGAGTCGCAGTACGTAGAACAGGTCTGAATACAAAGGGAAATATGCAAAAATAGAGCAGATGGCATGGACTTGAGAAACAGGGGATGCCAGATTTGACAATAAAATCTTGACACTCAGATAAAGAGGGTAGTATAAGAATTAGTTATGTTTAAAAAGAAGAGATTACCAACTTATGAAATCCTCGTATCCGGAAGGGTGCAGGGAATTGGATACCGGTGGTTTGTTAGAGAACAAGCTCAGGTGTTTAATGTGAAGGGTAGTGTACGAAATCTCTTTACCGGGCAGGTAAAGGTGATTGTGCAAGGTAATCTTGAAGAACTGGAGCCATTTATTGATATGTTAAAACTGGGGAATGGGCACAGCACTACTGAAAAGGTTGAAGTTAATGAGATTCAGACGGAGAAAATCTACGGAGGATTTACAATTGAGCATTAAAAGACTGCTGGTTGCAATCATCATTTTGATAAGTATCGGAGCTTGCTCTGCAAGAACACATAAAGTTATCGCCGGAGATACATTATACAGTATCAGTCGTAAATATAATCTAACCCTAAGAGAGTTGAGACAGAAGAATAAACTCAATGATAATACTATCTCGGTCGGGCAGATGATTGAGATCCCTGAAGCAAAGGCGATGTTAGAACCAAGGGTTCAGACTTATCCGAAAAAGGAAATCCCCAAGGATGGTTATCACTCAGTTGAGCAAGGTGATACTCTTTTCCGTATCTCAAAGATGTATGATGTCCTAATTACAGATATACTTGATTTTAATGAGCTGGAAAACTCCTATATTACAGAAGGACAGAAGATTTGGTTGAAGTCACATGATTTACCCAAGAAGAAACCTGCTATCATCCATACTGTAAAAAAAGGTGATACGATCTCGAAGATTAGTAGAGATACCGGGCTTACTATAAAAGAGATTAAGGCTTTCAATAAACTTAAATCGAATTCTATATATATTGGTCAGAAACTCCTACTTGGGGAAGGTAAACTTCCGAAGGATAGTGGGAAACCCAAAACAAGAAAGAAGAATCCTACTTATGTGCGAAGTGACTTGATGCTTCCAACTGATGGGGTTGTGACTTCCGAGTTTGGGCTGAGAAATAATGTTCCCCATAAAGGCATTGATATTGGTGCTCCATACGGCACTCCAATCATAGCCGTTACAGCCGGAACAGTTATTTTTGAAGGAATGCAGAGGGGATATGGGAATGTGATTGTCTTAGAACATGAGAACCATGTTATGACGGTCTATGCTCATAATGAAAAGAATCTTAGTTCTCTCGGAAAAGTAGTGAAGAAAGGTGAACAGATTGCGACGGTAGGTTCTACCGGGAACTCAACAGCCCCGCATTTACACTTTGAGTACAGGATTAAAGGAAAAGCTATAGACCCTCGAGAAGTTCTGAAAGGATTAGCCAAAGCTTAAAGAAATTAGACCTAATCGGGAAAAGAATTTGGCAATTATTGTGAATAGGCTATAGTATTACTAGGAATTAAATATATCTGCATTTGCAGAACAAAATTGTAAGTTTTTTTTAAACAAAGTGAGGATTGTATGGAAAATGTATTTGAAGATAAAGCGCTACAAAGATACCTAAAACAAATATCAATATATGTACCCCTTTCAAAAAAAGAAGAACACATTTGGGCCTTAAAAGCCAAGAGTGGTGACAAGGACGCATTAGATCTTCTAGTAAAATCAAATCTTAAATTTGTTGTGAAGATTGCTGCACGTTATCAAGGGCGTGGATTGTCACTCTCTGAACTGATCAGTGAAGGCAATGTCGGTCTTATCAAAGCACTTGAGAAGTTTAATCCTGATATGGATATCAAACTAATCTCTTATGCTATCTGGTGGATTAAACAGAGGATCATGCAGGCTGTAGCCGAAAAAAGCTCAATGATAAGAGTCCCTCTTGGTAAAATCAATACTTATAATAAAATCAAATCAACTCGTGAAAAAGCATATAACCGAACCGGTGAAGCACTTTCAAATGAAGAGATTCAAGCAATAACTCAGATTAATAAGAATTCAATTGATACAATCTCTCGTCAGGTAGCTCCTACATTGTCACTTGATGAAGGCAGTATGACTAGTGGGCATCAAGAAGTATTCATGAGTAGTTATATTGCTGATGACAAATCTCATGAGCCACAGGCAATGTATGAAAAAGAAAGATTACAAAAAAATATTGACAGAGCTATAACAAAACTCGATAGACGTGAATCATATATCTTAAAAGCTTATTTTGGTCTTGAAGATACAACAAGTAGAAACTTTGCCAGTATCGCAGATGAGATGAACCTTTCTCGTGAAAGAGTTCGCCAGATTCAAAAGGAAGCTTTAAAGAAGATTCTCAAGGACATTAGCCCTGATAGAGAGTCTCCGGTTTCTTTGATGTTTGTTTAAATAAAATATAGAACGGAGGAGACATGATTCGCAACTTTGACGAGATGCTCGCCCAAGTTAAAAAGCTTAGTGGTAAGAAAGTAATAATAGCAGGTGCACAAACCCCCTCAGCACTTGAAGCAGCAGTTTTAGCAAAACAAGAAGGTTTAGCTGATAGTATTCTTATCGGTGATAAAGCCGTTATACTTGATATCCTAAAGAAAGATTTCCCTAACTTTGTAGACTCATTTGAGATTGTAGATACAGGTTCTGACCTTAAGAAAGCATGTGAAGAGACAGTGCGATATGCTAAAGAGGGTTTAGGCGACATAATCCTCAAAGGGAAAGCTGATACTGCCCTTTTACTTAAAG
>JAVCCX010000179.1 GCA_030765245.1 Candidatus Zophobacter franzmannii
ATTACCTTCACTTCTAATCTCTGTATCTCTTTCCATAGTTTAAGATTTACTCGGTAAAACTGCATTCCTTTGCACTGATACTCAAGCTCAGCTTCCAACCACAGCTCTCCATCTGAAAAACTCTTTACATCTACTAACTGACCAACTGAACGCTCAACATTGAATCCTTTCCGATTTCTACCCATCTTACCACGAACACTATTTACATCTCGTAAATCCTTAACAGGAGTTATCTCGTAGATTGGGCTGAATGCTCCAAAATCACCGAATACAAGCTCTTTGTCTTTAAGTTTATCAACGATAGAGGTTATGCCCTTGCTTTGCTCCCAGCTAACCTTTATACTATCTGTTTCTAAATAGGTAGTAAAGCATTCCTTCACCTGACCTTGGATATCGCGAGGACCATCGGTTCCTCGCTGAGAGAAACTATCAAAGAAGACTATTGGAAGAGTATTATCCACTACTAACTCGACAAATCTCTCATCATAAGGCTTTATCTCACACCAGATGCTATACTCAACCCCACCGGGTACAAATTTCTTCTGTGATTCGATCTCTTTACCAGTTGATGAATCAACCACCTTTGCCCCATTATTTAGCCTTAACTCATTCCACTCAAACCATCCAATAAATAGTTTAAACTCAGTATTTAACGTTACAGAATAAGGATTAACTAGCTTGAACTTAGGCTCTCTGCCATCCTCTTATTTGGTGTTGTAACTCTGTGTAGCCTATATCAGTATGACTGTGGTGAAGTACATATAACTTCCTAATCTTACTCTTCAGCCTGAATCTCCTCTGGGGCTTCAATAAGTCCCGAGGCTTCTGCTTTTTCGATTAAAGATGCATCCACATTTTTCTTAGGCTGGACTCCAAGTTCCTTCAACTTCTCAAAACCAGAGACAAGATTTCCTCGACCACTAACTAATTGTTTTATTCCACTTTCATAGTTTTCATTTGCTGATTTCAGACTGTTACCAATTTTCTTATATGATTCTGTGAAAACTGCGAATTTGTCGTATATTCTTTGACCTTGCTCAGCAATTTCTTTAGCATTTTTACTCTGTTTTTCATAATTCCAAATATTATGTATTGTTTGAAGTGTAATAAGTAAAGTGGAAGGACAAATTAAAGATATGTTTTTACTCAAGGCAAACTTAAGCAAATCCGGGTCCTCTTTAATTGCTGTGATATATGCTGCCTCGATTGGAAGAAACATTATAACATATTCAAGGGTATTGATTCCAGGTAGTTTTTGGTAACTCTTGGAACTAAGTTGTGAAATATGGTTTCGAATAGCTTTGATGTGACCCTTTAGAGCTACTTCTTTCAATTCAGTTTCATCTGTACTGAAGTAATTTGTGTAATCAACAAGAGATACTTTCGAATCAATTACAATATCTCGTTTCTGTGGAAGATGAATAACTGCATCGGGGCGATAGATATCCCCTTCATCATCCTTATGAGTAGGTTGTAACTCATATTCAATACCATCAATCAAACCTGAATACTCAAGTAAACTTTCTAACTGTATCTCACCCCAATTGCCCTGTGTTTTTTTATCTCCCTTCAGTGCTGAAGTAAGATTAAGAGCATCTTTACTAATTCTGTTATTTAGTTCTTTCAAATCTGCTATCTCTTTCTTAAGAAACCCTCTCTCTTCTGACTCTTTGTCATAGATGACATTAACTCTCGCCTTGAATTGAGTTAGTTGCTCTTTTAAAGGTTTAAGTACAGCATCCAGACTTTCCTTGCTGGAAGTTGTTAACTTCTCACTCTTAGCATCGAATATCTTATTCGCTAAATTCTGGAACTCAAGCTTGAGCTTCTCTTTTGAATCTTCAAGGAGTTCAAGCTTCTCTTCAGATTGCTTTTTCTCCTCTACAAGAGTAGTTCTCACAGTTGCTAAAGACTCTTTAGAGCTTGTAATTTGGTTTTGGAGTTCATCTATCTTTGCATTCTGATTCTTTAAATTTTGCGATAAGCCATCAATTTGCTCATTCTTTGATTGGAGTTGCGTCGTTGCTTCTTTTAGAGATACAATCGTCTCATCTCTTTCTGTTCTAAGCTGTTCAAGCAATTCAGCTTTCTGTCTTAACTCGATATTAACAGTCTCAAGTCTTGCATTTTCGCTTGAGAGCTCAGCTATCTTTTTGTTAAGACTGTTAACGGTTCTAAAAGAATAGAGAATAGCTACAATTAATCCAACTAATGAAATCCCGGCTATTGCTAAATACACAATCATTCTGCCTCCTCATTACAATGGTTCTCATATCCATCTGCAATGGTTTCATGAATCGAAAAGAGAAGATTATCAAGTTCTGCTTTTTTGGCTTTCAGTTCTATGTTCGTTTTTCTTGCTTTACGCCAAAGAATGAACACAATAACAAATACCGCTGCTAACATCAATATCTCAGATATGATAAATTTCCACATGCTACCACCTAAAAGTTCAGTGTTTTCCTGATAATCGTGAAGCTACTGGTTTCATCTCTTGATATACCATAAACATGCTCAAGAATATGGAAGATACTTGCCCCTCTAAGTTTCTTAGTCACTGTAAGAACCCCGTTATTCCAATTAATATCCATTATAACATCCTTAAGCTCTATAGTCTGTATTTTCTTTTTTCTCATTCGCTCTATAATAACACTATCTTTCTTTTGGTAGTCAGTAGTCTTGTTTTCAAAATCAGCCCAATACTTCTCACCCGGTGTGACTTCTATTATCTCTTCTCCGGACTCCTCAAGAGTACTTTTGGTTTTGCCTTCGAGCTTTTCTACCCTATTTACGGCAAGGTCGTCTGCCATTAATCTACGCAAACCTGTGTATAACTCATCTTCATTATATTCTTTGTAGAATCCAACTTCGAAGAACTCATTTAACCCTTGAACTCCTACAGATAAAGGTGGACCGAATCTTACTTTTGGATGTGGACTATATCCTTGTGAATAGGCTAACTCAAGGTTCAAGCTTCTGAGAATCCTATGGATCATTCTCAAGAAGTCGAGATGTGAGACATATTGGAGACCACCACTTTTCTTAAAATGTACTCTGTAATAATATACTACATTCTCATTTATAGCAGATGGTTTTTCGGGAACTTGCATTGCTTCCAGTAATTGAGTCTTAGCTAAGTCAATCTTAGTATCTTTATCACACACACCACACAATGAACATTTATCAATACAAGATGGAGTTGTTTGCTCTTTTTGAGCTTTATTCCACTCATCTAACAGGAATTCCTTTTTAACTTTAATTGAGATATGGTCCCATGGAAGCTTGGCATCGGTATCAAATCCTTTCAAACAATCTTCTAAGACAAGACCTTCCTCTTCAAGAGCTTCCTTCCACAGATTGAAGTCAAAGTATTCTCTCCAACCATCAAAGCATACTCCTTTATCAACCGCTCTTACCATCACTTTCCCAATCCTTCTATCGCCTTTTGCCAGGATAGTTTCAAGCATGGAGCTTTCAAGGTCATGATATCTTACTTTGATGAACTTGTATCGACTAAGACCATCTTTAATTATTCTGACTCGTTGATAAAGCTCCTCTTTCTCGACCATCCCGGCCCATTGAAAAGGTGTGAATGATTTTG
>JAVCCX010000306.1 GCA_030765245.1 Candidatus Zophobacter franzmannii
TGAAGCAAGTGATATTGTAGTTATTGGAACCGGCTTTAGAAATAAGAGAGGGAAAGCGTGTTACATTCGTCATCCACACGACCTGCTAAGAAGACAAGAGCAAAAGACCTTCCAATCGAGAAAGCTGTGGAGATTAATCCCAGCTTCACTGGAGCTAAACAGAACGTCCTCAGAGCAAAAAGAGATTTACGCAAATAAATCGACAATAAACCCCCTAATTCGCTACTGTTCAATTTATTAACTTTGACAGATATACTCTTAAAGAAAACATGGTACAAAATGTAAAAATACAAGGAATACAATGAAACTATTTACCGAAATGGCACTATCCGATCAGACTTTGAGTGCCTTGAAAGAACTGAACTTTGTGAATCCAACTGAAATTCAAGAAATCTCCATCCCATGGATGATGAACAATAAATCCGATTTAATTGCTTTATCTCAAACAGGAACAGGAAAAACCGCCGCTTTTGGTATTCCAATCATAGAACAGACTGATATTGACCAGAAGGTTGTACAGTCACTTATCCTCTGCCCTACTCGTGAACTCTGCATGCAGATTACGAAGGACATTGAGAGTTACGCAAAATATACTAAAGGTTTGAGAGTTTGTGCTGTTTATGGTGGTGCTTCGATAGAGCGTCAGAAAGAAAAGTTATACAAAGGTGTTCACGTTGTTGTAGGTACACCAGGTCGTGTTCATGATATGATTCGCCAGAGAGCGCTTAAAGTTGGAAAGATTGAAAGACTCATACTTGATGAAGCTGATGAGATGCTTAATATGGGTTTCAAAGAGGAACTCTTCAACATCATGGAGTTCACTCCCGAGACCAAGCAGTCAGTTCTTTTCTCAGCTACAATGCCAAGGGATGTTATAACCTTAGCAAACGAGTTTATGCATGAACCACACAGAATCTCTTCAAGTAAGGGAAATCAGGGTGCGGATAATATCCAGCATTTCTACTATAAAGTTAACGCTAGAGACAAATACAAAGCACTGAAGCGTATTGCTGACGTTTCTCCTAGCATATATGGTATTGTATTCTGCCAAACTCGTTTAGAGACTCAAGATATTGCTGAAAAGCTTCAGCATGATGGATATAGTGCAGACGCACTGCATGGTGATCTTTCCCAATCACAGCGTGAATATGTTATGAATAGATTCCGTAATCAGCATGTTCAACTTCTCGTAGCTACCGATGTGGCAGCTCGTGGACTTGATGTGAACAATCTTACTCATATTATAAACTACCATCCACCAAGAGACCCGAACATATATATACATCGTTCAGGTAGAACCGGTAGAGCCGGGAAAAGTGGTATTTCAATTACTATTATCCATAGTAAAGAGATTGGCTCTCTTAAAGCTCTTGAGCGCCGTCTTGGAAAAGACATTGTTTGGGCTCATGTACCTACAGGAAAAGAGATTTGTGAGAAACAGCTCTTTAAACTGGTTGAGAAAGTTGAGAAGATTGAGGTTGATACAGAGCAGATTGGCTCATTCCTTGAAGATGTTTATAAGAAGCTTAGTTGGTTAACTCGTGAAGAGCTTATCCAACACTTTATATCGGTTGAATTCAACCGTTTCCTCCTTTATTATAAGGATGTAAAAGACCTCGACTTTGAGGTTGCAGCTCCACGCCCACGCAGAGATAAAAGGGATGTTAATTTCAGTCTCTTCTCTCTGAATATTGGTTACTCAGACGGACTAACCAAGCGTGAGCTTCTCAGTCTTATGAACCGCTTGAAAGTTTCAAGATCCCTTGAAATTGGGCAGATTAATATCAGCCAGAAATCAACAACTGTTGAGTTGGAAGCTGTTTACGAACGCCAGCTAGTGCGTGTTCTCAATAAAAACAAGTACAACAGAAAGAATATGAAAGCAAAGGTTGAACGAAGCCATTTCGATAAAGACTAATAAGACCCATAAACCGGGTGGCATTGCCGAGATGTTGGCAATAGCCATCCCAATGGTTGTATCCATGGCATGTGACGGTGTTATGGTATTTACAGATAGATTGTTCCTTGCCCGTCTCAGCCCTTTACAGATGAATGCTGCGATGGGTGGAGGTGTCATGTTTGCCACCTTTGTCCTCTTCTTCATGGGTTTAACAGGATATTCAACTGCTTTAGTAGCTCAATATCTGGGTGCCGGGACAAAGGAGAAGTCCCCCTTAGTCACATTTCAGGCTATCCTAATTTCCCTTGCCTCAATACCAATCTTATTAGCACTACGACCTTTTGCAATCTACTTCTTCCGCTGGATGAAGATTCCACCGGACCAGATTTACTTTCAGAATCTCTATTTCAGTATCCTCATTTACGGTTCAGTATTTGGTATCCTCAGAAATAGTCTTAGTTGCTTCTTTTCAGGGATAGGGAATACGAAGTTCGTTATGATTGCTGCCCTCACCTCCTTGGTTGTTAATATTGGGGCAAACTACTGTCTTATCTATGGTAAACTCGGACTTCCCGCTCTTGGGATTAGGGGTGCAGCGATAGGAACCATAATTGGTAGCTTTGTTGGTATGCTTGTTCTTCTTTTCGTCTATCTCTCCAAGACCAATAGGTTAGAATTCAACATCTTTGACTCCTTCAGATATGACTCCAAAGTTATGAAGAAGCTTCTCTATTATGGCTTTCCACAAGGTCTTGAAAGCTTCTTAAATCTACTTGCATTTACCAGTTTCATCTACATCTTCTACGCCCAGGGAGCTGTAACAGCAACTGCTACAACAATTATGTTTAACTGGGACTATGTTGCATTTATCCCTCTAATTGGGGTTGAGATTGGTGTTACAAGTTTGGTTGGTAGATATATGGGTGCAGGCTCGCCCGAAACAGCTCATAAGGCGACGATATCGGGAATCAAGACTGGCTTTCTCTATTCGCTAATATGCTTCTTCTTCTTCACTCTCATGCCTGAACCGCTTGTCCGGTTATTCCATCCAACAGAAGCAACAGAAGTATTTGAGCAAGCTGTTCCTATTGCTGTAACTATGCTACGGATTGCAACAATCTACATCCTTGCTGAATCAATGATGATTTGCTTTATTGGTGCCTTAAGAGGTGCTGGCGATACTCATTGGGCAATGCGAGCGTCTGTGATTTTACATTGGCTATTTGTCCCAATCATCTGGGCATGTTTCAACATCTTCCATATGTCAGCCATTGGTGGCTGGATTGCTCTTGTAACATTTATAATGGTATTCGCTTTTGTATTTGCTTTAAGGTACA
>JAVCCX010000431.1 GCA_030765245.1 Candidatus Zophobacter franzmannii
CCAACCAAACTTAGTACCGGGATCACCAACGATTACCCATTGATAATCTTTATCCAAGCCAATAATCCAATAATCACCCCAAAGAGATTTGCTCCTAAGAGCTTAACGAAACTCACTTTTAGTTTAGAAAAGGTCTGAGTATCTTCTACTTTGGCAATACCTGTAGCTGTTAAAAAATTACCGTTGGATTTCATGCATCGGTTTATAACTTTAATGTTCCCATCATCCTGAAGTATATATTCTGCAGTTGTGTTTGACTGGCACTTCTTTTGGAAGAAATTTGGAATTCTCGCGATCTCATACCATACTCCTACATATTGTAATAACTTCATTTTGTCTCCTGAATAGATAATATCTTTAACTATGAAAATAATAATCAGCTTGATCCTAATTGCAAGTGAAGATTGAGTACTCATCAATTTGGACTTTGTTGGCAGTAATCTATATTTTTTAGTTGACATGATAATTTGAGATTACAAATTAGCACTCATAGGGCTTGTCTGCTAAATGGCTCTAGAAATTAATAAAAATATAATGCATAAAGGAGGCAGACGATGGCAAAACAAATGCAGTTTAGTCATGATGCACGCACACAACTTAAAGCTGGAGTTGATAAACTCACAGATGCTGTGAAAGTAACCCTTGGACCTAGAGGGCGTAATGTTGTTTTAGATAAGAAATTTGGTTCACCTACAATCACCAATGATGGTGTTACAATTGCTAAAGAGATAGAATTGGCGGATCCGTACGAGAATATGGGTGCTCAGCTTTGCCGCGAAGTTGCGGAAAAGACTCACGACAATGCCGGTGATGGAACAACTACTGCTACAATCCTTGCTCAGTCAATCATCGAAGAAGGACTTAAGCATGTAACAGCAGGTGTTAACCCTATGTATCTGAAGAGGGGACTTGAGAAGGTTTCTAAAGTTGTAATCGCTAAAATCCATGACTTCAGTAAAGAGATTCATAATCAGGAAGAGATTTCTCAGATTGCTACTATCTCAGCTAATAATGACCCGGATATCGGCGAATTAATTGCAAGGGCAATGAAATCTGTCGATAATGAAGGTATTATCAATGTAGAAGAAGCTAAATCAATCGATTCGACCCTTGAGAAGGTTGAAGGAATGCAGTTTGACCGTGGGTTCATCTCACCTTACTTCGTTTCTGATCCTGATAAGATGATTGCTGAAATGGATGATCCATTTATCCTTATATATGATAAGAAAATCAGTGTTATGAAAGATATAGTAAATGTTCTTCAGGCTGTAGCTCAGGCTGGGAAACCTCTACTTATTATTGCAGAAGATATCGAAGGTGAAGCACTTGCAACTCTCGTACTGAACAAACTTCGTGGAACACTGAATGTATGCGCTGTTAAAGCTCCCGGATTCGGTGATAGAAGAAAAGCTATGCTTGAGGATATCGCAATCTTAACCGGTGGTGTTGTTATCAGTGAAGAGGTTGGGCGTAAACTCGAAACTGCAGTTATCGAAGACCTTGGTCGTGCTAAGAAAGTTCTTATTGATAAAGATAATACAACTATGCGTGAAGGTAATGGGGCAGAAGCTGACATTAAAAAGCGTATCGGTCAGATCAAAGCTCAAGTTGAAGAATCAACTTCTGATTATGATACAGAGAAGCTACAGGAAAGACTTGCTAAGTTATCAAGTGGTGTTGCTGTTATCAGAATTGGTGCTGCGACAGAAACAGAGATGAAAGAGAAGAAAGCTCGTGTTGACGATGCTCTTCATGCTACTCGTGCAGCTGTTGAAGAAGGTATTGTCGCTGGTGGCGGTGTAACACTTATACATGCAGCGAAAGCGCTTGCTAACTTTAAAGCAGAAACCTATGAAGAGGGAATTGCTGCATCTCTTCTTATGAAGGCTCTTGAAAAACCTGCGTACCAGATTGCTCTGAATGCGGGTGAAGAAGGTGCTGTTGTAGTTGCAAAGCTGAAAGCCAAGAAAGACATCCATTGGGGCTATAATGCAGCCAACAACAAGTTTGAAGATCTCTTCAAAGCTGGTGTTATCGATCCTGCAAAGGTTGTTAGAAGTGCTGTCCAGAATGCAGTTTCAATTGCCGGACTCCTTCTTACTACTGAATGTATTGTCACAGATATTCCTTCTGAAGAAGCTGCAATGCCTATGGGCGGCGGAGGTATGGGTGGTGGAATGCCCGGAATGTACTAAACTTAAAACAATAAATAGATTTAAGGCTCCTTTATCGGGAGCCTTTTTCAATTGATTTAACTTTTTGCTATACAAAACTATGAGCTCTTCTACAGATGTCTCATATCAATGAATTTAGGGAGATTGCATAACAGTGATTGGAACAAAAAGAATAAATATAAGTATTGGAATGAAGGTGCGCATTGTCTTGAAACAAGACCAAAGAAGTGGTAAGTTGACAGAGGGGATTGTCCAAAGAATCCTCACAAATTCTGCGACTCACCCTCATGGAATCAAGGTTATGCTGACAAGTGGAGCCGTTGGAAGAGTAAAGGAGATTAATAATGACAAACAATGATATTTTAAGAAGACTTAGATACACTTTTAGCTTAAACGATACAAAGATGATGCTGATGTTTAAGCATGTTGGTAGCATTGCAACCAGAGAGCAGATTAGTGCTTGGCTTAAGAAGGATGATGATCCGGATTTAGTTGATATGACAGACGCTAAATTAGCATTATTTCTTGATGGATTCATTGTTGAAAATCGTGGAGTTAACGAGAATAGTAGGACTGTCTCCGATGGGAAAATCAGTAATAATATAGTATTACGAAAACTTAAGATTGCCATGAAACTCGAAGCAGAAGATATGATTGGTATCCTTCGTTTATCTGATTTCACGATTAGCAAGCATGAACTTAGTGCCTTTTTCCGAAGATACGACCATAAACATTATCGTAGATGTAATGACCAGCTATTAAGAAGATTTTTGAATGGATTACAAAAGAAATATCATAGAGGGGAAATAAAGGATTAGCTAATTAGGATAACCGTACTTCTATTAGTTTAGCCGTCTAAAACTCTTGTGGGTTTAATAATAATAAAAAAAGAGCATTGATTTCTCAATGCTCTTTTCTTATATATGTAATAATCTATTCTCGATTGGCTTTCAATACAGCGAGGAATGCCTCTTGTGGCACATTCACTGAACCAATCTCTTTCATCTTCTTTTTTCCCTTCTTCTGCTTTTCGAGCAACTTACGTTTACGGGAAATATCACCACCGTAACATTTAGCAGTCACATCTTTGCGCATCGCGTTAACAGTGCTACGTGCAACTACATTCGATCCAATAGCTGCTTGGATTGCAACCTTGAAAAGGTGACGTGGAATCTCTTCCGAGAGGGTCTGTGTGATTGCTTTACCCCATGAATAGGCTTTGTCTTGATGGCAGATGAATGACAGTGCATCTACTTTCTCGCCATTAACGAGGATATCAATCTTTGAAACCTTAGAGCGTTTAAAATTCTTGAATGAATAATCGAGAGAGGCATATCCACGGCTTACTGTTTTAAGCTTATCATAGAAATCAAAGATGATCTCAATAAGGGGTAGATCATAATGGATTGCCACCCGTTTAGAATCTATATATTGCATATCCCGCTGTACACCACGCCTGTCTTGAGCTAACTTCATTATCCCGCCAATATACGCACTTGGGACAATGATCTCAGTGTTCATGATAGGTTCTTCGATAAAATCAATATTAACAGGATTAGGGAAATCAACAGGATTGTAAATGACCTTTTCTTCACCGTTGGTTAAATGCACAACAAACTTCACACTTGGAGTTGTCGTTATGATAGGTAGGTCATACTCCCGCAAGAAACGTTCTTTCACAATCTCAAGATGGAGCATTCCTAAGAATCCACAGCGGAAGCCATACCCAAGTGCTAGTGAGTTCTCTTTCTCATAAACTAATGACGCATCATTAAGCTTCATTTTACCCATTGCAACCACAAGGTCACCATAGTCTTCACCATCAATAGGGAAGATACCACTATAAACCATAGGCTTAGGTTCCTGGAAGCCGGATAGAATCTCATCACAACCATCTTTGGCATGAGTGATTGTGTCGCCAACACGAGCATCGGCAATATCTTTAATATTTGCAATTATGTAGCCAACTTCACCACTCTTCAAGCCCTTGGTCGGAATCTGTTTGATTCCAAGATATCCCATCTCTTCGATACCGAATTCCTTACCATTAGACATTAACTGTATTTGGTCTCCCTTCTTGAGTGAACCTTCAAAGATTCATACAAGAACGACGACTCCTCTGTACTTATCAAAGTAAGAGTCAAAGATCAAGGCTTGGGCTGGTGCCTTGGGGTCTCCGGATGGGGCGGGGACTAATTCGACGATTGACTCAAGAAGCTTATCTACATTCAAGCCCGATTTCCCACTGACCTTTTGAACATGTTCAGGGTCTGAACCAAGTAGCTCTATCAAATCATGCTCAGTACCAACTACATCTGCAGCAGGTAGATCTATTTTATTAACTACCGGAACAATCTCAAGATCATTTTCCATAGCTAAATACATATTACTCATAGTCTGAGCTTCAATCCCCTGAGCAGCATCAACAAGCAGTAGAGCTCCTTCACATGAAGCAAGGCTTCTTGATACTTCATAAGAGAAATCAACATGGCCGGGAGTATCAATCAAATTGAGAATATACTCCTCACCATTAAGTTTATATGGCATTCTGATAGCATGAGATTTAATGGTAATACCCTTTTCGCGCTCCAACTCCATATCATCTAAAACCTGCGCAACCATCTTCGTTTTATCAATCACACCAGTTTCCTCTAATAAACGGTCTGCCAAAGTTGACTTTCCATGGTCTATATGAGCAATGATGCAAAAGTTTCTTATATTTTCCTGTTTCATTATCTAATCCTCTGATGGTAGGAAAAATAGGAAGGGTTGTCTGTCAACAAGATTATGCTGAATGACCGCACCCTCAGGGAAACAACGGTTACGCAGGGCAAATATAAAGAGTTAGCTATCCTATCTATCCATACCAAGGGATATTCACTTTTATGAACGAGGACAGCGCGTACACAGTGGGAGCACAGCACGAGAAATGCGTATTGATGAGCCCTGAGGAATGGGAATACAAAAGGAAAAGTCTGTGATGAAATTAATCTGAGTAGAATTCGCAAAAATGACTGGAAAGAATTAAGATTGACGGAATTAATCGAGCATATCAATTTATCATACTGAAAAAGATGGGAGGTAAAGATTGTGAACATTAGATTAGTCTCAAGTGAAGAGTATCCTGTAAGAGATGACCTTCCTCTGAAAGTAGCAGTGTTTTTTGTAGAAGGGATAAAGGTAGAAAAAAACAGTGTTATATATAAGGAATTAGGGAAGCTTGCTGAAAAGTATAAAAACGAGTATCAAGATATACCGATTGGATCAATTCCCGGTGTGCAGGATGTGCGGGTTTTGTTTAGGGCTTTAGGGTTGGATCCAACAAAGAGACGACCTTCATCGGAATCACTTTTGAGAAGGGCAATCAAAGGGAAGGAATTCTACTCGATTAGTAATCTTGTTGATATTGGGAATCTAATTTCTTTAAAGCATCTATTGCCTGTTTGTATCTATGACAGTGCCAAGATTATTGGTGATGTTGAGATAAGACTTGGTAGAGTAGGGGAAAGTTATCTTGCTCTCAATAAGAGTATCATCGACTTTCAAGGACGGATTGTTTATGCAGATGCTGATGGTCCCTTTGGCTCACCTATGACAGATTCGGTCAAGACCTCAATAACTGATAGTACTACTTCAGCTTTTTGCCAGATTCTAGCACCAATCAATTACAGTGAAATAGAACTGCAGAAATTAAGAGATGAGTTTATTGGGCTTGTTCAACTGTTTTGTTAGAGTAAACCTTCATGATAATTTTTAGAAAAGTTGCAAAATAGCAGCTCAGAATTCATTGAATTAGAAGTTACTGGGAAATAAGTTTTAAATAACTATTATATTGAAAAATTAGCAATTAAGTCCAAGTAGTGTCAATGTGCGGAAGATAGTTTCGCTTTTTATATTGACGCGTTGGGAGGTGTAAATAGGTTGGCGAAACACTTAGCAAATGACGGACGAGTTTTGGAATTTGCTTGGTGGAAAGTTCTTTAAAAGTGAAATAGAGTGAGTGAATAATAAAGCCTAAAAAGTCAATTTGATAATGGAGAGTTTGATCCTGGCTCAGGACGAACGCTGGCGGCGTGGATTAGGCATGCAAGTCGAACGAGAACGCATTCTTCGGAGTGTTAGTACAGTGGCGAACGGGTGAGGAACACGTAGGTAATTTACCTTTAAGTTTGGGACAACCTGGGGAAACTCAGGCTAATACCGGATGTGATCGAGAGATTAAAGGGGGCCTCTATTTATAAGCTCTCGCTTAGAGATAAGCCTGCGTCCTATTAGCTAGATGGTGTGGTAACGGCGCACCATGGCGATGATAGGTAGGCGGCCTTAACGGGTGGCCGCCCACACTGGGATTGAGATACGGCCCAGACTCCTACGGGAGGCAGCAGTCGAGAATCGTCTACAATGGGGGAAACCCTGATAGTGCGACGCCGCGTGAACGATGAAACCCTTCGGGGCGTAAAGTTCTTTTCTTTGTGAGCAGATTATTTAATGAGAATATTGTTTAATAATAGATATTAGCAAAGGAATAAGCCACGGCTAACTCCGTGCCAGCAGCCGCGGTAATACGGGGGTGGCAAGCGTTGTCCGGAATCACTAGGCGTAAAGGGTAGGTAGGCGGATTAGTAAGTCAGATGTTAAAGGCACAGGCTCAACCTGTGTACGGCATTTGATACTGTTAATCTAGAGTTAGGTATGGGAGGACGGAATTTCTGGTGTAGCGGTGGAATGCGCAGATATCAGAAAGAACACCAAAGGCGAAGGCAGTTCTCTTGGCCATAACTGACGCTAAACTACGAAGGTGTGGGTATCAAACAGGATTAGATACCCTGGTAGTCCACACAGTAAACGATAAACACTAGGTGTCGGGGAGATATATCTTCGGTGCCGTAGCTAACGCGTTAAGTGTTTCGCCTGGGGAGTACGATCGCAAGGTTGAAACTCAAAGGAATTGACGGGGGCCCGCACAAGCGGTGGAGCATGTGGTTTAATTCGATGCA
>JAVCCX010000073.1 GCA_030765245.1 Candidatus Zophobacter franzmannii
AAGTGAAATTCTCTAAGTCTGTACTGGAACGTAGCACCTTGTATTTGGGATTTGCTGCTGTATCATTTTTAATCACTACTTCTAAATTCCCATCTGCCCACGTAGCTATAACATTATCTACATCGGTTCCCTCAAACACAGATACATTTCCAAACCCGCTTGAAGTTAAATCAGATACTTCAAGATAGTTGCCGTTGCATATTGCTAACTTATCAAAATCACTAAAAGTACTATTTGCTTTTGTTAAGAATATCTTTCCGTTTGTATTAAACCTAAGTTGGTCAACGGTGAAATCAAAAGTAGTTCCGCTGTTTTTTAAAGCTGTATATGACTCAAATGAATCGATAGTATTGGTATCATATTTAACACCATAAGCATCTATGTTACTCGTCTCTTCTGCTAGTATTGAACTTGTAGAATTATCACTTGGACACAAAATGGTTATAAATTCAGCATCATCTAATGTAGCAGCAGTAGTCAAGCGTAACGCTTTATGATATCTATATGTAGTATCTGAGTTCAAACCCCATGGTAGATTATCGTGAATCGCAAGAGTAGCAGCAGTATTAGCTCCAATTGAGCCATATAAATACTGATCAGGGTGCTCTGAACTATAGCTGAAGCAATTATTTGACAAACTTAATGCTTGTGTTGAAGAAGTATTATTGTATTCTTCAAAGTGTAGTTGGGGTGCAAATTGATATGAGGTTAAACTCTGATTTTGTACTTTGTCACAAATAATCACTGATTCATTATCCACTCGTATAAATGTTCTTGAGTGTTGCAACAATAAATCGTCATAGTTGATAGCTATTTCACTGATATCAATATCATTTGCTGATGACAAATAATTTCTATAAGCTTGGTCATTAGTGTTTGTTGTATTCGATATAGATGAAATATCAATAGGTCTCACAACTGGTAATGGAGGATAAACAGTAGTTGTCATGTATTCGTTAAGAATATGTGCTTGTTCAGCAATATATATGTTATCTAAATCTTCATCAAAAAGTAAGGTGTTATGAGCTAGAGCAGAGTTTAACCATAACCTTCCTCCATGCCACCATCCCCACCAAGTAGGTCCATCTCTCCATTGTTTATAATATCCAGGATCTATCAATAAGTCATTCTTATTATAATACAGTAAAAAACTGTTTTGATCAGACTGCTCATGTACCGAATAATTTTTTGAATTTTCATGATTAACAAATACAGTCAAATTATCCTCAAATTCTTGTTGTGTTGTCACGCTATTTCTTAAAATTGTTACTTCAGAATTTGCATAAGCACCATTAGTCAGGGAAGTGGGGAAATCAACTGTAGACACTGAATAACCATTGTAACTCTCAATTAAAAAAACAGAATCTCTAGTTCCATTCATTACATGTGAACTATTGATAGCTGGCAAGTTGTTTATTAATGAATTAACACACCATTCAATACTGCTTTTTAGATCATTATCAGTACCTAATTGTAAGTATTCAAGCCATCCCCAGTGGCACAAATGGTGTTCTAATGTGTCATCTAAAGCTAAAAACTGATATTCTGGTGTCATAATTTCTGATGATGTCTTCAACATTTGCTTTATTATCTCATTTTCATAATAATTAAAGCCATCGTAATAATACCTTTGTGTAAAATAGGGGAATAGATTACTTAAAGCAAAATTCTGATATTGTAATCCTTCTACATACATCCCTGATTTTTGTATTACTAGATTTAGCAAACCATTATTGTTTTCTTCATCAACCCACTGATAATTACTATCTCCAGAATAGGTTAGTAACAAATTATCAACTAAATTAAGATAGCTTTGATTTCCTAAGATAACTCCCGCATAGCCTAATGCTCCTATCATTCTTATCATATAGTTGTTAGTATCAATAACTAAGAATTCTAAGTAGTCATTAGTTGTATCTCCATCAGCACACCAGAAAGCCCCAGGATAAGTATTCAAGATTCCATTCGGATAGTCAATCGCTGTAGAATCTGCTTCATTACCGGTTGGAATACTATTTTGTATTCTTCTATAAGCAAAATTGGCCATAACATCCAGCTTTTCCAATAATGCTTGCTGGTACGAGATTTGATTATAGTATCCCATAGAACTCATTACTACTGCATCATAGTACCAATAGACTCTATCAACAACATTTGATAGATGTATTAACTGGTATGTTAAATCTAAGCATTTTCTATATCCATCAGGGTCATTTGAAGTGAAACGAGGCATTATGAAGTAAGGTAAAACAACATTATCAATATCATAATAGTCAACATATGTTGGGTCAAGCAAAAATCTTGAACTATTCTCTAAAAATACATTCACATCTGAGCAGGCATAGTTAAATACCGCACTTGTAGCTTTATTAGAATATACAGTTGTTTGAAAAAATTCAGCACTCCGATTTGGATCTGTTTCAGATTGAAACTCGACAAAATCCAAAGTGTCAAAGGAATCTCTCAAATATGAATCTCTATAAGAATTATAGATTGGATCAAATTGAAGACCATTTATGATCTGTTGGGTCCTTGTTGTATTAATTGTTTTTGTTTGAAGTGGTATTGAAACCAAGCTCAAAGTTATCAATGCGAAGATAACACAAAAAATCCTTTTCATAGTTCCTCCATTACTTTAGTAACACACATTTATTTATTACTTCATTGTTGTTGTTTAATCTAAAAGAGTAAAAGTAAA
>JAVCCX010000219.1 GCA_030765245.1 Candidatus Zophobacter franzmannii
ATCTCTTTAGGGTACTCATCTTTACGGGGCAAGAACCTATCAAGGACTATGTTTACCCACTCTTTCTTATCTTTAATGTCTTTCTTTAAGGCAATTCTAGGTTTCTCAGCCATTAATTCTCCTCTTTCTCTACCGATCCTAACTGCGATGTCAACTGAGTGATCTTCGTTTCTAAATTATCTATCTTGGATGTGCAAAACTTTACAAGCTCAGTTCCCTCTTTGAAGTATTGGATGGTTTCCTCTAACTCCAAATCACCGGATTCAAGCTTCTCAACTATTTCTTCTATCCGCTGAAGTGCTTTCTCTAACTTCATTTCGTCCATTTTACACCTTCTCAAATTTGATTTATTCCATTCTAATGTATCTACTACGTATATCGAATTGATGCTCTTGTAAAGAACTATTTCAAGATTTGTTGTTTTTTTTTAAAGCCCTCTCATTTCTTACCTAAAGATAGAGTATAAATCTAGTGATTATGGAGCATTTCACAATCATTTCCCAATTACTCTTTCCTTGCATTTCTTGTGCATAAATTCTCTTTCTCTATTTTCGTGCTTTTAGTGTATTTCGTGGTTGAAAATTCTTTATTTTTTTGTCAAACTTCTCACCTTAATCCAAAAGATGCTCGCTTTCGGCTTGTGAGTTCATCCTTAAAGTCGTCGGTTCCCCCAGCTCGTAAACTCGCTATTGTGCCAGGGATAAGATTCGTGACGGGAGTTATAAACAATTTAAACCGACATAGTCGGTTAACTCCATAGCTTTGGACTGCATCAACTGTGTAGATGCTCTTAAACCGACATAGTCGGTTAACTCCATATTTTTAAGAAAACTCCCTACTCAAACTGAAAATTAGAGACACCAATAATTGAACCATCTGCTGATTTCTCGGGTTGCCAGGAGCGAACCATGATTTTCGGTTCAGCTGGATTCTTTAGATCAAACATCAGAAAGAGATATCCTTTATCACTATAATCAGATGAATAGTAATATTGTCCTATCTGCATTCCAAAAACCTTTTGACCTTCACCGGTAACTCTATCTATACTATTATCTGAGAAATGGATATTGATAAAATCCTTCTGTCCAAACTGTTCCTCAATTCGCTCAATGTATTCACCCTTACTGAGCTTAACATACTTAATGAGCTTATCCCCGAGTTGCTGATAAAGCTTTTCGGCATGCTCATCCGGCTTTCTTTTTACAACTCTGCCAATAATAATAAGAGCATCATCACTGAATACATCTTTGATGAAATCAATATCTTTCAAGCAGTAAGGAGTTTTATATTGTTCAACAAAGTTTACGATTAGAGCCTTCTCTTCCTTGGTTCCGTAGTTCTTTGACATAATATCATTTATCGCTTTATCAGAGAGGGAAAATGTAACTCCATCTATCTTATCGTCCTTGTTAAATACAAAATTTACTTTCTCTGTGAAACTCTCATTGGAACTCGTAAAATCAAACTTTAAAGGGATACTGCGAATTATGCTGATATCACCGACCTGCAACCTCTTGAGAGTTACCTTTTCAGGAATAATCTTTGCATTCCCATAACCAATGAGGGCATTGAAATCTCTAAACCCTTTGGCAGTGAAATGTCTTCTGGTTTTGCCAACATCTTTACAGATAACTGAATCAATAACCTGCTTCAAGATTAATGCCTGTTCAGGGTTAATCTCTGAACTATATGAAACCTCAGATTGAGCAGAATTGACCGCAACCGGTTTTACAGGTGTAAGAAGGCACCTCTTTTCGTTATATGAAAGCTTCACGGGTTTCATGGATTTGAGTGTTTTGGTAATCTCACCACTGAAACCATGCTGTTTGAAACTGCAATCAATCTCAAGTTTTATGAAATCCATAGTTGAAGCCATACTTTTACTGATACTGAAATACCCATTCCCGCTTGCCCAGCGTTCATAATTTGACCATGCTTTACCATCGAAATACTTAACCAAAAGTCCATCAGCAGGGATTCCGTTATATGATGCTGTGAGAATATATTCGTAACAATTTGAACCTTGAATATCTTTAACC
Organism: Candidatus Zophobacter franzmannii; assembly: GCA_030765245.1. Classification (GTDB taxonomy): domain Bacteria; phylum Cloacimonadota; class Cloacimonadia; order Cloacimonadales; family JAFGVF01; genus Zophobacter; species Zophobacter franzmannii. The sequence goes on from JAVCCX010000219.1 coordinate 2,040, forward strand.
GACTCTATATTAATTTCTATCTGCTTTAAGATGTTTTCTATCTCATTCTTGAGGGCATTACTCAATAATCTGTATTTTCCCTTGAAGTAATAAGAGATCGTGTTTTTATCAGGATGAGTTTTAAGAAGCATCATTGCCCAGTAGTAATTCCGAACTGCATCTACTGCATTATTACTGTCAAAAGCTATCTCCCCCTCTGCTACGAGAGATAATATCAGATTCTTTCTGTCGGAGAATACTCTGTCCCTATCTTCCGGAGTTATATAGCGATATACAGTTGTGCGACTATCATTTGAGATGGGAGAAACAAACTTTCCGGCATTAGTAAGCTTTACATCAGAAAATGTCTCTACCACACTCTTGCAGTATTCATCAACCTTTGAATTGTCCTCTTTTGCAATATTGATAAAACTACTCTTTACCTCCACAATAATCTGGGATGAAAGGTCTTGCAAGGCAAGATTATCTGCTTCGGCTTCAGTTGAAGCTGTGCCTTTACCAACTATCAGTTCTCTACTGTTCTGCTTCTGCTTCAGCTCCGCTTCAGTTATTGCTTGTAACACTATAATGCTTAAGATAAATAAAATAAACAATGCCTGTTTCTTCATTTCCTTTCTCCTTATTCTCTGGACTGCATATCTTCTTGGACAGCCTTAAACTTTGGACTGCATCAACTGTGTAGATGCTCTTAAACCGACATAGTCGGTTAACTCCATAATTAACTCCATATTTACTCCAAATCAATACCAGATTAAAAATCATCATCTATGTGGACTCTGTCAATAGGATAATTCAGCATTATCTCTTCAGACTCTTTATCTTTCATCTTAAAGCGATGATAATAACTCCCATGCCTCCACTTCTCAGAGCTTTCTACATATCCATGTTTTACTGGATTATTCCAAATATAATTAAGTCGGCAATAATATGATCTTTCGTATGTAATACAAGTGTCCCAATAGTTATGGAAATACTGATGCTTAATCTTAACAATGTTGTGCTTTGAAAGCCAATTTGCAGTAAAGCGAGTGAAGTTGTGCATTAATTCTGACAACATCCTTGCATCTTCGGGAGCTGTTGCCATAAAATGTAAATGGTTATCTAAGATTACCCAGTCTTCTAAGCACCAATTGAAGTGTTCCAGGGATTGGAGGAGATATTTTAAAGTAGCATCTTTAGCTGAATCTGACTTTAGATATCTATACCTGCCAAATGTTGAAACTGTAATGAAATACTTAGCATCTGGTGTGAACAGATGGGGCGGATTATGCTTGTATTCCTTATATATATTGACTCCAATTCTTTTTGAACATGAACTGCTTTAAACTTTGGACTGCATCAACTGCGTAGATGCATCTTTAAACCGACATAGTCGGTTAACTCCATATCTTGGACTGCATCAATTATGTGGTGCCTCCTTTAAACCGACACAGTCGGTTAACTCCATAGCTTTGGACTGCATCAACTGCGTAGATGCAATATATTGACAGATAGA
>JAVCCX010000239.1 GCA_030765245.1 Candidatus Zophobacter franzmannii
CAGCTTTAAAACCTTCTTTTATAATACCTCTGCTATTCTCTTCATGAATCAACCACGCTGAGTTTTCACTGTATATCTTAATTGCTTCAGGTATTGTCAGTCTCTCATCAGGATTGTGATGATTAACTGCTGCTTCAATGCCCATCAGAGGTGAAAGTGGAGTAATATACCAGTCTGAGCTACCCACAACTCTAATCCCATTATCAATCATAGTCTTGAGTCGATTAGTCTTCATTGCTCTTTCTACTCCAAGAGCTTGTGCATAAAACTGTTCAGGTCCACCCCAAAGCTTATCAAACATGGGCTGCATAACGCAGGCAATGTTATTCTCAGCGATGTGGGAGAGAATAGAGTCATCTATTAATTCACAATGTATAAGTTGGTGTCTTAAGTCTTTCTCACTCTTCTCTTGGGCATTTTTATAAGCTCTAAATATCTGATCTACTGCCTTATCGCCAAGACAGTGAACACCAACTTGGAGGTTACTATCATGAGCTTTATCTACAAAGGTATTCCAAAACTCATCAGTTTGGTAGAGTGTCCCGGTTCCGGGGTCATCAGCGTAAGGTTCAAATAGAGCAGCTGTTCTTGAGCCAAAAGAACCATCAGCGAGTATGCACCCACCAATTCGTGCGGAATTTATTCCCTTAACTTTGACACATCAAACATTTGGGGATAGGGGATGAACTCAACTTTGAATTCAGGTAGATGTTCAAGGAGTAACTCAAAGTGCAGGTAATCATATTCTGCATCACCCAACATAGTATGGATAGTCGTAACTCCATTTTGTATTGCAATCTCCTCAGCTTTCTGATAGGCACGCAATATAGTTTCGTTATCTACATTCCTATGAAACCAATGAGCAGCTAAATCATTCTCCTCTCGTCGTAGTAACCCATCAAAGGTGGCAGGCAGACGATTCGGGAAAGGTATCTTCTTTGCTGCTGCTCTGTTTATGACACAAGAGTGACCATCAACTCTTCTCACAAGTAGTGGAGTGTGGGGAAGAAGCCTATCAAGCTCTTTCATGGTAGGGAATCTTTTTTCTCTAATCCTATTCTCATCAAAGTTATAGGCAAATATCACCTTCTGTGATGCACCTGCTTCGTTCAGCTTATCAAAGACATCATCCAAGCACTCAACATCACCCATGTCTATTGAAAGGGCATACAACCCACCTTCAAAACTATGAGTATGGGCATCTGTGAGTCCCGGGATAAGATAAGAACCGTCTAAGTCTTCAATAGTTGCATTATCGATGGCTATTTTCTCTGCAAGTCTAACAATGACACCATTCTCTACTAATATCTGTAGTTTCTCAAACTTCTCACTCACTGAGTTATAAACAAAGCAGTTTGTGAAGAGCGTCTTGGTCATATCAGCTTCTTCTTTTTCATATCTTTAAGCATATCATAGAAAGTTGAGATGGGGAAGCCCATCACATTGAAATAACAACCTGCTATCTTTTCGATAAATTGACTACCGTATCCTTGGATTCCATAAGCCCCTGCTTTGTCGAAAGGCTCTTTTGTCTTAATATATGCTTCAATATCATGCATATCTAATGTTTTAAATGTAACGCTGGATTTCGCGTAAGAAGTAAACTCGTGTACGCCGTGTTTAATGGCGACTCCTGTGTAAACGGAGTGAGTGTGACCTGAGAGTCGTGTAAGATACTCGATTGCATCTCCGATGGTATCAGGTTTCCCTAATATTTCTTTTTCAGAGTATACAATCGTATCAGCCCCAACAATCAAGCAGCCTGAATCCACATGCGTTGCAACATGACTCGCTTTCATTAGAGCAAGTTCTTGCACCAATTTGTATGGGGGAAGTTCTAGCATTGGTTCATCGATATTTGCAGGATATTGAAGTGCTTTAACTCCGATATATTCGAATATTTGCTTCCTGCGTGGAGATGCAGAAGCGAGTACTACCTTCTTATTCTTCAACAATGTGTGTATCATTTGGAACCTCGTATGTAGTTTCACTCTCATAAATAATTCGTCAATAAAAAACTAACGAACAATTAACTGTTTTAGTATCCGTTAATAAATCTTTAACTGTCACCCTGAGTGTTCTACTCGTTAGCGATGTAGAATTTATCGAAGGGTCAGTTGTATCATACTTCGATACACTACTTTGTAGCACTCAGTATGACAAACCTTGTGGCAAGGACATTCCCATCACTTACTCATTACCCTTTTATAGAGTTAGCATGATATCTTATACCCTTCTTGTTGGTCGTCTTCGTAGGAGCATGGTTTGAGTCACATTTCTTTCGTAAAACAACTGTCCTCAGTTGTTGTGTTATTTATTCTATCTTGATGGAATCGTAGGACAAGCATCCTTGATGGAGTTTGTCAGAGCAAAGCGAAAACGGACTTCATTAAAAACTCAGGAAATCCATGCTTCGCGATTAACTCCCTGGGTTTAATTATGCAACCTACCAAAACCGAATCAATGCACAGTGTAGAATCTTTGGCAAAAACATGTTTCACGATATGAGTTAATAGTTTATGGAAAGTTATAATTGTTATTTGCCTTATTTTATTTATGCAAAATAGATTGCGTAAATCTACAAGCTATAATTAGATATAGTGGAGTATTTGTGAAACTGAAAACTTAAAAATATATTTGTTGCAAAATTGTTATTGACAAGAATCAAGAGAGTGAATTTTTTAAATACTCAAAGTGAGCGGGAGTAGCTCAGCTGGTAGAGCGCCACCTTGCCAAGGTGGTTGTCGCGGGTCCGAATCCCGTCTCCCGCTCCATTTTATTACCCACAAACACAATCAAACTTTCCCTCATCAACTTTAAAATTCTCATTGACATTCTCACAGCTTAGTAAATATAGAAAAAAACTCAGAGGAGGTGTACTATGGAAAGGATATGCATATCCGATTACATGTCCGTGGAACTGATGACTGATCTTGATGCGACATCTAAAAATGAAGCACTATCAGAGATGATAGCTCTTATCAGCCAAAGTAGTAACATTATTGATACAAAGCAATTTGAAGATGCAATCTACAAGCGAGAAAAGCTAATGAGTACAGGTATTGGTTATGGTATTGCAGTCCCTCATGCCAAGGTTAATGGAGTTAAAGATTTTACAATTGCTCTTGGAAGATCTAAAGCAGGTATTGAATATGAATCAATTGATGATAAACCTGTAAATCTTATTTTTATGATAGGTGCATCTGATACTCAAGATAAAGCATATATCAGACTTCTTTCTAGATTAGTACTTAGACTTAAAGACCAGAAGTTATTGAAGAGGCTCCAGAAAGCTAAAGACACAGAAGAGATGTACAGTCTGATTTGTAGCAACTAATGCCCCTATCAGAAATATTCTTCTTTCTCTCAATAACTCTATTGCTCTCAGCTATAACTGCAAGGGGAGTCTCGCTATTAAAATCACCGCTATTGCTTGGTTATATCATTGCTGGAGCAATGATCGGACCAGGTGCACTTGGCTTGATAAAAACCGAACACTTTCAAACCTTTGATATAGTCAATGTAGTTACCCTATCCCTTATTGGTTTTGGTATCGGGGGAGAGTTAAGGCTAAAGAAACTTCGAAAGTTCGGGAGTATGATAATCTGGATTACTCTCTTTGAGGCAACTACTGCTTTTGTCGTAGTTGGATCTGTAGCTATGCTTGTTCTACACGCAACAGGTGAGAGCTGGAATATGAGTTTAGCACTGGGTCTAATTTATGGTTCTTTTGCCTGTGCAACAGCTCCGGCTGGTACCGTAGATGTGATAAAGCAGTATAAGGCATCAGGAGATATGACTACAACTTTATATGCAGTTTTAGGACTGGATGATATCTTTGCTCTTTTGATCTTTACTGTAACACTTCCAAAGGCCTTGATTATTATTGGTAGTCAGGAGTTAACGATATCTGGTTCGCTATTCCATGCATTTAAAGAGATATTATTATCAATTGCCATAGGATCTGCCATCGGATACATCATGTACTTTATTGGCAAACGCACTTATGATAAATTGATGATAATGTATTTTTCATTGGGTATGATATTATTGAACTGGGCAATTGCAGAATTTTCCGGATTATCTCCAATCTTACTTAATATGTGTGCAG
>JAVCCX010000204.1 GCA_030765245.1 Candidatus Zophobacter franzmannii
CGAGAATGAAGAAGGTTGCAGCGATAGATGAAATGATTGAAGACATGGGTTTAACAAATGCCAAGGGTGTTTGGAGTAGGTTAGAGGAATATGTGATGCATAAATCCTCAGTATATGACTTCATTGTGTGTAGAAGTGTGAGAATTACACCCGAATATAAACCGATGCTACTACAGCTTCTTAAACCCAAAGGTAAAATTGTCCTTTACAAAAGTAAAAACCTTGATGATTTGGAACAGTTCAGCAACAAACAGATTCTGGATGTCAGTCATCCTGAAATCGGCACTCGTAAGCTGATAATAATCAAAAAATGAGATATAGATGGGGAAAATAATAGCTGTTACTAATCAAAAGGGGGGAGTCGGTAAAACAACCACTGCTGTCAATTTGTCAGCTGCTCTCGGCATTCTTGAGAAGAAGACACTTCTGATTGACTTAGATCCGCAAGGCAACTCCACAAGTGCTTTTGGAATAGAGAAGGATAAACTTACCCTTCAGATTTACAATTCACTCATTTCTTATGAGCCTATTGAGAATGTTATAAGAGATACAGACATAGAATTTCTTAAAATTGCACCTTCGAATATCAATCTAACCGGCGCAGAGATTGAGTTAGTAAAGGACTTCTCTCGTGAAAAGAAGTTGAAAGAGGTGTTAGAGTCGGTGAAGAATAGATATGATTATATCATTATCGATTGCCCACCTTCTCTGAACCTTTTAACAGTCAATGCGCTAACTGCCTGCACAGATATTATTATTCCGATTCAGTGTGAATATTATGCCCTTGAGGGTGTTAGTCAGTTAATAAATACTATCCGAATTATACAACAGAGTTTAAATCCTAATCTACAGCTTTTGGGAGTGTTACTTACTATGTATGACAGTAGGTTAAATCTCTCACAACAAGTAGCTAAAGAGGTACAACGATATTTTAAAGAGAAAGTTTTCGAGACTATTATTGTCCGAAATGTAAAGCTAAGCGAAGCACCCGGTTTTGGAAAACCTATTTTCCATTATGATATTAAATCAACCGGTGCAAAAAACTATCTTAAACTTGCAATGGAACTACTGGAAAGATGAAACAAAAACTAGGCAAAGGATTAGATGTTCTGCTTCAGAACATCCCCGAATCAACCAATGACACAGCTGGAATCACAACTCTTAAAATTGATATTATTAAACCTAATCGTTACCAACCTCGTAAGGTTTTTGATGAGGACAAACTCAATAGTTTAGCTGAATCTATCAAGGCTAATGGGATAATCCAACCGATTATTGTAACGAAGCGTGATGATACCGACTATGAGCTTATAGCCGGTGAAAGAAGACTTGAAGCTGCTAAATTAGCAGGGCATGAGAGAGTCCCGGTTATCATCAGAAGTGTTTCTCGTAGAGAACAGCTTCAGTATGCGATAATTGAGAATATCCAGCGTGAACAATTAAACCCTATCGAAGAAGCGTTCGCCTTTAAGATGATGATTGATGATTTCAATTATACACATGAACAACTCGCAGAAGCAATGGGCAAGAGTAGATCCGCTATTACTAACACTCTTAGACTCCTTAAACTTACCCCTGAAGTTCAGCAGATGGTATCGAATGGCGAGCTATCCGGTAGTCAGGCACGATCAGTTGTTGTATTACCCGCTAATGAGCAATTGGCCTTTGCAGAGAAGATTAAATCTGAAGGACTTTCAGTCCGTGATGTTGAAGAACTTGCAAAAGAGAAGAAAGGTAATTCAAATAAGGTTCCAAAGAGCAAGACAATCCATTATAGGAACTTTGAATCTCAGCTCAAAGAAAGATATAATACTACCGTGCAAGTGACAGAAACTGCCGGCAAAGGCAAAGTAGTTTTTCATTATAAAACCAAAGAGGGTTTAGAGCAACTGCTCCGACAATTCAATAAATAGCAAACTTAAATACATCATAAGAGGGACGATTATTCGTCCCCTTTCCTAAATGGTCCCAGCAGCTTAATATTTTCTGTAACTAATTCACATATCACCTTATCCTGTATGAAAACACACTAAGTCTTGTAATATCAAGTTTAGAAGGAAAGGATCGAAAAGTAATCCTTTTCTACATAACCGATAGACAAGGTAATAAACGATTCGTACCTCTCGAAATGGAATAGATGCACTTCCCTAATGACTAAGGGACCATCCGGCTCCCTTTTTTAAAATTCTCCAAATGCACCTCAATTCCCCTTCAATAATTTCTGATATTTGATTACTGATAACTTACTCATTTTTTACCCGTTTCTTACCCATCTGGGTAAGGAGTGGGTAAACAATGAGTAAGAGAGTAGTAAGGGATTAGTAACAATTATTCAAGAGAAATACAAGAAATTATCAAGTATGCAAAACTACAGTTTCAAGCAAAAAGTATGAATTGAATGCTAATACATTACGACCGAAAATATAGCTATCAACAATTATAAGAATATTTTAGCATAGCACAAATCGAGTATGCTAATTCATACCTATAAAGTTAGGGTTATCTTACAAAATTAAGAGTTGATTGTAAGAGAGATAAAAGGCTCAAAAATAATGAATTTATGGTTGACAATTATCTAAAATATTACTCATTGGAACCAAATTTATTTAGAATAAATAAAAGTGTATCTAACTTCATAAAAATACGGAGGTTTAGCAATGAAGACCTTGGAAGAATTAAGGAAGATTCGTGAGAAAGCACAAGCGGATATTAATCTGCGCGGTTCAAACACGAGAGTAAAAGTAATCGTAGGAATGGGAACATCCGGCATAGCAATGGGTGCCCGTGAAGTAATGAAAGCTTTTCTTGACGAAGTTGGAAAGCGTAATCTCAGCGATGTACAGATCACACAAACTGGCGAAAAGGGCCTCACTTCAATGGAACCAATAGTTGACATTGTAATTGAAGGAAATCCTATCGTAACTTATGGTGAAATGAATGCTGAAAGAGTTATTAAAGTCATCGAAGAACATATCATCGGTGGTAATGTCGTTAACGACTTTGCCGTTGCTGTTGATTAGTAGTATCGCACTACATTAAAAAGGAAATATGTGTATGTACGAGAAAATATTTGCCAAATATGAGCCCAAGAAAGACAATCTTATCTACATCCTGCATGATATTCAGGATGAGAACCCTCAACACTACCTCAGCGAAGATGCTGTTCAAAGAATTTCTGAGTACTTGAATGTACCGATTAACCATATCTATGGTGTAATCACTTTCTATAGCATGTATAGTACTAAACCTCGTGGAAGCAACATCATTCGCCTTTGCGAATCACCACCATGTTACCTTAAAGGTTCCGACAATATCTACAAGAAATTGAAGACTGTTCTCGGTGTGAAAGCTGGAGAGACTACCTAAGATGGTATGTTCACTCTTGAATTCTGTGCCTGCCTTGGTGTTTGCGGTAATGCTCCTGTAATGATGATTAATGACGATGTATATGGTAACCTTACTGAAGAATCAGTAGTTACTATTATCGAAAAGATCAGAGGAGGCAAGTAATGAATTATTATCGCTCACATGTCTTAATTGGTATCAGTGATACTGCCCTTCAAGCCGGAGTTAAAGATTTTGAAAATGCTCTCCGAAATGAACTTGCAAAGAACAATCTGCAAGATGAAATCAATATATTAGAAACAGGTCCTCTCGGATTCTTCGGTAAAGGAATCTGCATGACTGTTTATCCAGAAAATGTACAGTATAGTGATGTTAAAGCTGAAGATGTTGCTGAATTAGTTCAGAACCATTTTCTCAAAGGCCGTCCTGTAAAGAGACTTCTTTTTGAAGAATCATTAAAGGGACAGGTTAACTTCAACTATGCAAATCGTATCGTACTTAAAAACTCAGGTATCATTGATCCTGAGAATATAGAAGAGTACATTGGAGCCGGCGGTTACGAAGCTCTTGAAAAAGCTCTTCTTGAGATGACTCCTAACGATGTTATTGATGTTGTTAAAGCTTCCGGTCTTCGTGGACGCGGTGGTGCCGGTTTCCCAACCGGTCTCAAGTGGAGTTTTACTGCTCCTCTTGAAGCTGAACAGAAATATATCGTTATCAATGCTGATGAAGGCGAACCTGGAACATTCAAAGATCGTTTGATCATGGAAGGTGACCCACATATCCTGCTTGAAGGTCTTACTTTGGCAGCTTATGCAGTTGGTGCTTCAAAAGCTATCATCTACATCCGCGGTGAGTATAAGCTTTGTATCGAAAGATTACGCAAAGCTATCCTCCAAGCAAATGAGTATGGTGTACTTGGTGAAAAGATCTTCGGAACTGATTTCAGTCTCGAAGTTGACATCAAAGTTGGTGCCGGTGCTTATGTTTGTGGAGAAGAAACTGCTCTCATCGAATCACTTGAAGGAAATCGTGGAAATCCTCGTTGGAAACCACCATTCCCAGGTGTTGAAGGTGTTTGGAAAATGCCTACTGTTGTTAACAATGTTGAAACAACAGCAAATGTACCATTTATTATCAAGAACGGTGCTGAAGCTTTCTTACAGCACGGTCCAGCAAAAAGCTCAGGAACTAAAGTTTACACTCTTATGGGTGATATAGCTCGTCCTGGTCTTTGCGAAGTAGATATGGGTACTTCATTACGCTCTATCATCAATGAATATGGTGGTGGAATGAAGAAGGGAATCAAATTCAAGGCTGCCCTCGTTGGTGGTGCTGCAGGTGTATTCCTTCCCGATCGTCTTCTTGATGTTAATATGGACTTTGAAAGTCTGAAAGAATATGCAGCTGTCCTCGGTTCAGGTGCTATCCTTGTAATGAACGAAAATACAGACATAGTTGATATGCTCTGGTCAGTTCTTCGTTTCTTCAGACATGAATCATGTGGTAAATGCTCTCCTTGTAAACTTGGAACAGCCTACCTTTATGACTTGATCACTAAGATCAAAAAAGGTGAAGGCACAAAAGCAGACCTTGATCAGCTTGTTTCTATTGCTGATATGATGCAGAAGACATCTTTCTGTGCCCTTGGTCAGTCTCCAATTATGCCAATTAAGAGCGCACTTGATAATTTCCGCTACGAATTTGAAGCAAGATTAAATAAATAGATGATGGAGGAAAACTAATGGCTAATATGGTTAAAGCCTGGATAGACGGAGTTCAGATTGAAGTCGAAGCCGGAACTACTATTATAGACGCTGCATCTAAAACATGCCACGCGATTCCGAAGCTTTGCTATCACCCTGATTTACCTGCAACTGCCAATTGTGGTGTTTGTGTTGTTGAAATTGAAAACTCTCCAATGAAGAGAGCATGTTGTACTCCTGTTACTGATGGGATGAAAATAACAACCAACTCTCTGAATTTAAGAAAATATCGCAAGACTTTGGTTGAGCTAGTACTTTCAAATCATGAAGTAGTATGTCCTACATGTGAAGCAAACAACAAGTGTAACTTACAGTCACTTGCAAACAATCTTCATTGTGACATGCATAACATTCCTAACATGCAAACGAAGCGTGCTGTGGATGATGCTAGTCCTTCAATTGTTAGAGATATGAACAAATGTATCGCTTGTGGTCGTTGTGTAACTGTTTGTAATGATGTTCAGCAGGTTTATGCTTTAACATTCTCTGGTCGTGGGTTCAAGAGCATCGTTACTACTCCTTTCGATAAGGGTATGAATGATAGTCCTTGTGTTAATTGCGGACAGTGTACTGTTTATTGCCCAACCGGCGCTCTTAGAGAAAAGAACGACATCGACCGTGTTTGGGATGCTCTCTTAGATCCTACCAAGCATGTTGTTGTTCAAGAAGCTCCATCAATTCGTGTTGCTCTTGCAGAAGAGTTCGGAATGGAACCAGGACTTGCAACTCCAGGTAAAATGTATGCAGCTCTTAAAGCAATTGGGTTTGACTCTGTTATGGACACAAACTTCTCAGCTGACCTTACCATCATGGAAGAGGGAACAGAGCTTGTAAATAGAGTTGGTGCCGGTGGACCACTTCCACTTATCACTTCCTGTTCTCCAGGTTGGGTTAAGTTCATGGAAACTTACTACCCTCACCTTGCAGCTAATGTTTCTACTGCAAAATCTCCAATGTCTATGTTCGGTACTCTTGCAAAAACTTACTATGCTGAAACAAAGAATATTGATCCTGCAACTATCGTTAGTGTTGCTATAATGCCTTGTACTGCTAAGAAGTTTGAAGCACAGCGTCCTGAATTAAGTGATTCAGGTTATCAGGATACTGATTTAGTTCTCACAACAAGAGAATTTATCAGAATGATTAAAGAGTGCTGTGTAGATTTCAAGAATGTTCCTGATATCCAAGCTGATCCTGGAATGAGTTTCTACACTGGTGCTGGTACTATCTTTGGTGCTACCGGTGGTGTTATGGAAGCTGCTCTCCGTTCTGCTTGGTTCCTTATAACTAAGACTGAACTTGAGAATGTTGAGATTACTGCTGTTCGTGGTATGGAAGGCGTCAAAGAAGTTACTATCGAAATCCCAGGTCTTGGACCGGTTAAATTCGCAGTAGCTCATGGACTCGGAAATGCTAGAAAGATTATGGATAAAGTATCACAACAGCTTGCTGATACCGGTAAGTGTGAATATACTTTCATCGAAATCATGGCTTGTAATGGTGGTTGTGTTGGCGGTGGCGGACAGCCATTCGGTTCTGACATCGCTCGTCGGGCTCGTCGTGGTCTCGGTCTTTATGAAGAAGATCGCAATCTTCCTAAGCGTCGCTCACATGAGAACCCTGAAGTTACTAAACTCTATGCAGAGTATATTACTGAAGGACCATGTTCTCCTAAATCACACAAACTTCTTCACACTAACTACTTTGAACGCTCAGTTTATAGTGGTGCAGCTGTGAAAGAAGCTACTCACAAACATTAATCTCTAACGAGACTTAATATATATAAGAGCCATCCGAAAGGGTGGCTCTTTTTTATTACCTAAATACTCGTAACTCGTACCGATTAACATTTGCTATGTTGAACTACTCATATATATTATGGTAAAATTACATATAGGATTTGAAAATTGAAAAAGATAATAATTGTATACATATTACTAATTGCATCCTTCTTGATAGCGGAAGAAAGTAAGCCACCCAAGAAAGTACGGTTTGTAGGATTCCCCTTTGGTTTCTATAAACCTGAGACAAGTGTCGCCCTCGGATTCGGGGGAGGAGTTTATTTCAAGCTTCCTAATCAGGATGATAGCTTTCAGACATCATCAGTAGCCCTTGCCGGGTTCTATTCTTTTAAAAACTACTATTCCCTAGTCTTGAGACCTGATTTATACCTTAATCTTTGGCGTTCCAGGATGGTTACAACACTACGCCTTGAAAACAATGATGATAGCTATTTCGGGCTTGGTGCACATAATAGTGAAGATGATGAAGTTATCTACAAATATCAGCGTCAACAGTTTGTATTTGAATTCACAACACCTTCCTTCTTTGTTGATGGGCTGAGTAGAGGTTTAATTGCTGATCTGAGCCATTTTGAGATTAAGGATGTTGTTGATGCGGACTTTGTTCAATCACCTGAACTTGATAATGATTATAAGCACGATCAGATCGGTCTTGGATTTAGATTAGACTATGAGAAACGAGATAATACAAAATATCCGATTAAAGGACACTATATCGGAGTTCGCTATTTGACTTTCAGAGAAGAGTTCGGTAGTGACTATGAATACAACAATCTTATCCTCGACTTTCGTAAGTATTTCCCAATGGGGAAGACGCAGACGCTTGCGAATCAGATTTATTCAAGTACAGTTAGCCATGATGTTCCTTTTTTCTCAATGTCAGGCATTGGTGGAGCTGAGATAATGCGTGGTTATTATGACGGCAGATATCGCGATAAGAGTGCTATTGCCTATCAAACTGAGTATCGCACAATGTTTCTTAAGCGTTGGGGTGCAGTAGCCTTTGCTAACATCGGTTCTGTGTACTCTGATATTGATGAGATAGAGCTAAAAGACTTCAAAGCTTCGTTCGGAATTGGTGGAAGATTTCTGCTAATCCCTGAAGATAAGATCAACCTCCGTTTAGACCTTGCGATGGGGAATAACTCTTTCGGATTTTACTTCATTATAGAAGAAGCATTTTAGACATTTAAGGCTATATAGCTCGCCCCAATATGAGCATAGCGAATACGGTGCAAAGCGGAAGTTGAAATAACACAATTCCTTTGCATCGAACTCACTTCGTTCATCTGGATGCGAGGAAATGAAGCATCATTTCCCAGCAGAAACTATTTCAGTATAATTCAGCACATATCAGTGCCTACTCAGTGCAAATTTATAGAGTTAACTGTGATTTTCCTAAATCACCTATCAATAGTTCACTTTCCTCCAATTTGCTTAATCTCTTAAATTTATCATTAAAATCAAATCAGTGGGTTAACAGCGGGAATGCTGCGTATTGTTGAAGAGGAAGTTGAGAGAGAAGTTTGACAAGGCAACAAAGTTATTCTGTATGCCTGCTTTCAGGTTTATCGAAGGACGACAATAGTACTATCGCTAAAATCTGTCGTTCCAACCGAGAGAAACGAGTGGAAAGTGGCAGACCTGCACTGGTCTTCTTTTAACTACGCCCCAGCGGTCCGTTATGTGGGTGGGAATGGCATTTTACTAGGCTATAATTCCTAAATTCGTTATGGCAACAGCTATATTCCAAATGTTCTCGCCCCATCGTCGCAAATAGCTCCTTACGGTGCAAGTCCCCTGATGTTTCTCGCACCAAGGCGATACATACCATAGGCTCGCGCCTATTGGCTATTCATATTCAGCCCATTCGGGCTGGTATTGAAAAGAATGTAAAC
>JAVCCX010000338.1 GCA_030765245.1 Candidatus Zophobacter franzmannii
AATGACAATACAATACCCAAAAGATGCTCGTTACTACTATCTATTAGGTAGAATTGAAAAAGACCCAACTCAGGTTGCTGAACTTTCAAGAAAAGCTATTAAGAATAATAGAAGTGGCTATCATAATTTTGAAATGCTCCTAAAAGTATACAATAAGTATTTTTTTGGAACTGAAACCCTTAGTGTTACTAAAATTGCTTACTTCCAAGAACATCTTAAAAAAGATAAGGGGCTATGCAGAGACCTTCTAAGAATGGACCCTTATAACAGAGTCGGTATTGCTTTTGAGACAAATTATACAAAATACAAAGCAGAACAGAAAGCTAATAAGAAGAAAAAATAACTCTAACAATTAACAAATATTAGAAGGGATGGCTGCTATTCAGCAGCCTGAACTTTATTATACTACATTGGAACAGATTATGAACTATAGAGTCGGTGTTGTTCAATTCCAACCTGAATTCCTAAATATCTCAAAAAACCTTATAAAGATTGAAGAACTTATCAATAATATGGATGCGGACCTGATTGTCCTTCCTGAGTTAGCAACTTCGGGTTATCTGTTTTCAAACATGGACGAAGTTAATTCGATAGCTGAGGATGTTAAAACAGGCCTTACACCCACCTTAATGAGAACTTTAAGCAAAGAAAGAGATGTTTCTTTGGTAATCGGGTTTGCTGAAAACGATGGAGATAAAGTTTATAATTCCGCTCTCCTAACAAACCCCGATGGAACTGAATATATCTACAGGAAAACCCATCTCTTTGCCGAGGAAAAACTCTTTTTCACTCCCGGAGACTCAGGGTTTCAAGTTGTCAGTGCTAAGTCAGGTGTTCAAGTTGGATTGATGATTTGCTTTGATTGGCAGTTCCCTGAATCAGCAAGATCTCTAGCACTTAGTGGAGCACAGATTATCTGTCATCCTGCTAACCTTGTACTTCCCTGGTGCCAACAGGCAATGATAACTCGCTCCCTGGAAAATAGAGTTTTCAGTATTACTTCTAACAGGTTAGGTCTTGAGAAGAATGGTGATAAAGAGCTATTTTTTACAGGGATGAGTCAAGTATTAGACACAAAAGGAAACATACTACATCGAATGAGTCAAGATGTTGAGGAGACAGAAGTCGTAACGATTGATCCTACTCTTGCCTTAGATAAATCAGTAACCCATCTGAATAGCGTATTCGGAGACAGGCGTCCCGAACTTTATAAATTGGATTAGGCTTGGATAAGAATAACATTAAAGAAACTATAGAGAATCTCAGAGAGAAGATTAAGAAGCATAATGAAAGCTATTATCAATTCTCTACATCTGAGATTTCAGATTATGAATATGACCAGCTTGTGAAAAAGCTGGAGTCATTAGAAAAACAGTATCCATCACTTTCTGAAGGTGACTCTCCCCTGAGTGAAGTAGGTAATGACCTTTCAAGTTCTGAGAAATCAATTCCTCATATTGAGAGAATGTATAGTCTTGATAATGGATATAGTTTAGAGGAAATTGAGACATTTTTGGACAAAATAGCGTCAGAAGTCAATTGGGAGATGTTCCCTGCGATTACTCTAGAACACAAAATTGATGGCTTTAGTGTTAATCTGTTTTACGATAATGGTGAGTTACAATACGCCACAACTAGAGGCGATGGTTATGTTGGTGAAGTCATTACCGAGAATGTTAAGACTATTTCATCCATCCCAACTAAGATTGATTGGAAGAAACCGATAGAAGTTAGAGGTGAAATCTACCTCCCCCTGAAAGAGTTCGTAAGAATTAATGATGAGCGCCTGCAGAATGAAGAAAAGCTTTTTGCAAATCCACGCAACGTTGCAGCAGGCACAATTAAGTTAAAGGATTCTTCCATTGTTAGTCAAAGGAACCTTGATTCAGTTATCTATTCGATCGGTTCTGCTCCAGACTTAATGATTGCGACCCAAAGCGAACTTCTAAAGTTTCTCTCAGATAATGGTTTCAAAACGAGTCTACATACGCAATTAGTGAACACTATTGAAGAAGTTGCAGAATACTGTAATAAATGGGACCATGAACGCTCTAATCTTGTGATGGAGATTGATGGAATCGTGATTAAAACCAACAGTTTTTCCTTACAATCCGAGCTTGGTTATACCTCTAAAAGTCCTAAATGGGCTATTGCCTATAAATTCAAGGCTGAAGAGAAGGAAACGGTTATTGAGGATGTTATTTTCCAGGTAGGTAGAACAGGTGCAGTCACACCGGTAGCAGTATTAACACCAGTTTACATCTCAGGGTCTACAGTTTCAAGAGCAACCCTCCACAATAAAGATGTTATCACAAAGTTAGACTTAAGACTTAAAGATACTGTTAGAATCATCAAGTCAGGCGAGATAATTCCCAAGGTAATTTCTGTAAATCTTGAGCTGAGACCTCCTAAATCTGAACCTATAATATTCCCAGATAATTGCCCTGTTTGCTCTGAACCTCTCGTGAAAAACGACGAGGATGCAATAACCTATTGCGAAAACCCTAACTGCTCAGCTAAGATACTCAGATCAATCCAACATTTCACATCTCGAGAAGCGATGGACATAACAGGTCTGGGGGAAGCAATGGTTCAACAGCTATTAGACAGTAATATTATAGCAAAGATAGAAGATATCTTTTCTTTAGATTATGATGCTATTGGCAATCTTGAAAGACAGGGTACAAAATCTGTAGAGAACCTTAAAAAGGCAATCGAAGATTCAAAGAACCGAAGCTTTGACAAAGTACTTTTTGCTCTTGGCATAAGACATGTGGGATCTAAGACTTCCAAAACCTTAGTAAATCGTTTTGGCAATATCGATGCGTTAATTAACGCAGAGCTTGAAGAATTAATAGATGTAAATGAGATAGGTGAAAAGATTGCAAATTCGGTGCATCACTTTTTTCACAGGGAAGAGAATCTAAAGCTAATTGATAAATTGAAGGAAGCAGGGTTACAATTTTCAGCAAACACCACTCATATTGGTCAAGCCCTATCAGGGATTAGTTTCCTCGTAACCGGTAGGCTAACTAAATATGGTAGGAAGAGCATAGAGCAACTAATAATGGACAATGGTGGTGATGTCTCAAAAAGTGTTACAAAGAAACTGAGCTACTTAATCGTTGGTGAAGATGCCGGTTCAAAGCTGGATAAAGCAAAGAAACTCGGTACTGTAATTATCATTTCTGAAGAGGAGTTTGATTCACTTCTGACAGAAAAGATGGGAGAAGTTAAAGAATGAAAATACTGGAACGATACATATTAAAAGAGCATTTTGCTCCCTTTAGTATCTCTTTGGTATTAGTCACATTTGTAATTCTTCTCGAACAGATCCTCGACATTCTAAATGTTATTTTTGAAAAGCACCTACCTATAGGTATGGTGATGGAAGTTTTTGGACTATCCCTTCCCTTCATCCTTGCCCTCTCAATTCCTATGTCAGTTTTGATGTCATCCTTGAATGCATTTGGTAGGCTATCCACAGACAACGAAACAACAGCAATGAAAGCTTGTGGAGTGGATGTTTACAGCAAAACAGCACCTCTCTTCATTATGGGTATTTTACTCGCCATATTCATGGTTTTTTTCAACAATAAGGTTCTCCCCGACTCAAATCACAAGTTACGCAACATGATGCTCAAAATCGCCTATTATAAACCTATGTCAGCGATTAAGGCAGGAGAATTTACAACAATAAAGAATCATACGATCTTTGTACGAGAAAACGATGGCTCTGAGATGAAAGATATCATCATTTATGATAAGAGTGAAGGTCGCTATCCCCAGACAATCACCGCAGAACGAGGGACAATCATTCAAGGTAGCAATGGCACATCACTCAGAGCTGAGCTTTACAACGGTCAGATGCATG
>JAVCCX010000032.1 GCA_030765245.1 Candidatus Zophobacter franzmannii
CCCAAAGAAGCCGGAGGTTTTATTGTCGTTGATAGTTCGGGTACAATTATAATGCCTTTCAACTCTCTTGGAATGTTCAGAGGAAGGGCAGATAGTAGTGGACTCTTTGAAGTCGCTATTTGGGAGTAATTATGTTTAGAAAACTCATTATTGTTATTTTGCTATCTGTTTTATGCTCAATTGGGTTTGCTGTTAGTTTAGAATATGCTTACGATACGGCAACTTCGGGAGAGGGCTTTGATAAATATATTGTATTAGAGGCCGGAACAGTTTACACAGGTGGTCTGCATATAGGCCAGACCTTTGATAATGAAACAGACACCTTTGTCGGTGATTACGGTGTATCAACTAAGATTCTTGGTAATGGTGCTTTGTTAGACCTTCAACATGAGCAGATAACGATTGCTTATACCGATATTAATTTTGAAATCTCTGATTGCGTAATTATTAACGGGAATATCCGTTTTGTCGGTAGAACTGACAGCACGAATGATATCTTTCCAAGTGGGTTAGTCGAATATGTTACCTTCTACAATAATGATGATTACGGAATAAGAACTCTCGCATGTGGAGATGAGATAACAATTCGCAGAAACATCTTCTATAACGCAATCTATACAGGTAACGACTTTCTCCAATACAATGGTGAAGTTAATGAATTCTTACCAACCGGAGTGAACTTTTCCATAAGCTTCCAGGGAACACTAAGACCAATGTCTCAAATCTATGAGAATTGGTCTTACTTTAGTCGAAGTACTGTCAATCAGGATAGCTTATATCACTTTGCAATGTACTGCGACTATGGCTGATTTGAATCCTATGAGTGGCCGGAGGCCAGCAATCCTTTAGTAAATAATATCGTAGGGCAAGATCCTTTACTTGCAGATCCAGTTAACGGTGATTACTCTCACCAGAATGGTTCCCATGCAACCGGATATGGTTGCCAATCATTCCAACCTATCATTCCAAACAGGGAGCAAGGTTATAGAGACATAACCACCAATACTGTCTGGGATGAACCGATTTATTATATAAATGAGAACATTACAATTGAGTCCGGTGTAGTTCTTACTATCAATCCCGGAACTACAATATACTTCTCAAACTATTCCCATCTCGATGTACAAGGAGCCATCATAGCTGAAGGCACTCCATCTGAGCCAATTACTTTCACTAGAGCTTCATTCGTAGAATACAATCCTGATACAACAACAGAAGATTATTGGAATGGTATAAAGTACATAAATACTTCAATGTCCAATACGCCATCACTATTTAGAT
The DNA here is from genome assembly GCA_030765245.1 of Candidatus Zophobacter franzmannii. Taxonomy (GTDB): domain Bacteria; phylum Cloacimonadota; class Cloacimonadia; order Cloacimonadales; family JAFGVF01; genus Zophobacter; species Zophobacter franzmannii. The sequence continues at coordinate 1,282 of JAVCCX010000032.1, forward strand.
ACTGTGAATTCTCTGGGAGTAAGAACATCAGTACACCTGATGTAGCATATTCAGGATATGGAGGAGTCTTCTTCATCGAAGATTATTCCGGAATTACAATTGAGAACTGTACTTTTACCCAGAACCTTGCCAATCATGGGGCTGTCATCGCTTGCCTGAAGGGTTCAGGGATAGAAGTGACAAACAATCTAGCTTATAATAATTACGCCCTTGAAAGTGGTTCTTTCCTTCTTTCAGACTATGCTTATCCAAAGTTATTGGGTAATACAATAGTGGATAATCACCTGCTAAATTCTGATGTTTATGAGTATTCCGGAGCAGTTCATTCCTTTAAATCAAAGCCTTTCCTTATGAACAACATTGTTTACGGAAACACAAGCAATTGCATTGAGAACTTCCAACTTTATCTAAGCAAACCATTTTATACTCGTCACAACCTGGTTGAGGGCGGTTACTCGGGAGAGGGAAACTTATCTGCAGATCCTGCATTCCTTGAGTTAACTGATGCTTATTATGTTCCCTCAGAAACTTCACTTTGCAAGGATGCAGGAACACTTAACACAGAATTTCTAATCCAACCAACTACTGATATCTATGGTAACCAAAGGGTTTACAATAACTTCCCGGATATTGGATGTGCTGAGTTTCATCCCTTTATTTCACTTGATGAAAACAACAATCAACACGAAGTCCTAAGGGTCACAACCTAACCTAATCCTGCTGGTAACAGGATAAAATTCAAGAGTAATTTAATTGCTAAAGGACTCTCAGAAGTAACCATTTATGATATCCGAGGAAGGAAAGTAAAAACCATCTCTGGAGCAAATGATGGTGAGTTAATTTGGGATTTATCAGATTCTAAACAATCACCTGTTCCTGCAGGTGTCTATCTCTACTCAATAGGTGAAGGTGAGAGAACAAATGTAGGGAAGGTCGTTGTAATTCGATAGGATAAGGCCGACAGTGTTTGATAAGAAAGAGCTTTACACCATTACTTATCATACATATTATGTGTCCTGTAATTGAGGTAACTAATGATAATCAAAACAAATATTTTAAATCCAATAGATATAACAGAGTGCGAACTGCGCAAAGAGATATACATTACAATTGAAGAGGGTAAGATCAGCTCTATCTCTCCGACAATAGAACTAAGCAAAGATTTTGTGGATTATAGTAATTTGCTCTGTTTACCCGGCATGATAGATTCTCATACCCACCTTTCTCAGTGGCATATCAGGGGTAAATATAGGAACAACCTTTTAGATTGGTTGAATGAAATTGTATTCCCGGAAGAGAAGAAATCCTTTGATCCACTTTATGCTGAGCAAACAGCAACAGACTTTTTTGACAAGCTCATCAAATCAGGGACAACCACAGCCGGAGTATATGTCTCAGCATCACAAACTGCAACTGATATAGCCTTTCAGAAGGGAAACGAAAGTGGAATGAGACTTGTAATGGGGCAGGTTATGATGGATATGAACTCCCCAGAATATCTTTGCCAGAAAACGGATGATAGTCTTAGAGAAGCTGAAGAGTTATGCCTAAAGTGGAATAAGAAAACAGAATTACTGCATTATGCTTTCACTCCTCGTTTTGCTATTACCTGTTCCAGAGATCTCATGAGTGAAGTCGGAACTTTAGCTGAGAAAAATAAGGTTCGTATTCAGACCCATCTTTCAGAAAACAAAGCGGAGATAGAGCAGGTTCTTGCTCTGTTCCCAGAGTGCTCAAGCTATACTGATATTTACAATAAATATAAGATTCTTTCACCCTTATCGATATTTGGACATGCAATTCATCTCTCGGATACAGAGCTTGGACTATTGAGATATAGTGGGAGCACAATCGCCCATTGTCCGGACTCTAACTTCTTCTTAAATTCCGGCCAATTCCCTTTAGGACGGATAAAGAAAGCCGGAATTGATATAGGTCTCGCTTCTGATATTGCAGCAGGGACAACCCCCGATATGTTCTATCATCAGAGAATGATGCTTTATCGCCAAAGTGCTGGTGTGTTAAAACTCCCCGAACTTTTGTACACAGCTACACTCGGTTCTGCAAAAGCTCTCAGACTAGATTCTGAGACAGGTTCTATTGAAATTGGCAAATCAGCAGACCTCATTTTTATTGATAGTAAAGCATTAGATTCTGAAGATGTAGATTCAGCAATTTCTGAATTAATCTTCCTGACCCCGATTCCTAAAATCGAGAAAGTCTTTATCGCGGGTAAACAGCTACTCTAAGCTATAATTATTGCAGTTTTCCAC
>JAVCCX010000403.1 GCA_030765245.1 Candidatus Zophobacter franzmannii
ACAATATCAAAATAGTCACATCAATATACATAAGAGAGTATCCCATGTAATTAAAGGTGGAACATGAAAAAGTCAGCAATATTATTTCTTATTCTTCTTCTGAGTTTAACGCTTTTTGGACAAAACAAGAAAACCGAACGCACCGCATTACTTGAAAATCTACTTAAACAAACCAAATCACTCGTTTTAGATGACCCTGCTATTTGTATTCAATATGCAGAGACAGGCATCATTGAAGCAAAAAAGAGCGACCTCCCTAAGTTTGAGGCAGAATTCTACCTTGTTATTGGTCAAGCTTATAAGAGCATGAAATATCATGATAAGCAAATTGAAGCATATAAAAGGGCTTTGATTGTATATTCCAAGCTCAAAGATGATTATGGAAAAATTACGGTTATTAATAAAATTGCTGAGTATGACTACTTTAGATTCCACTTAGATGATGCTGCAGACTGGTACAAGCAATCTATTAAATTATATAAGAAGAATAATGATAGAACTGGGGAAATGGAAGGACTCTATGCCCTTGCCATTATCTATTATGATGCTGATGACTTTAAGAAAGCCTATAGCTACTTATCACAAGCTGATGAGATAAAAGATGAATTAGTTAAGATGATGAGTAATGATGCTCCAAATGTTAAAGATGTTCTTAACAAAGATCAGAGAAATCGTCTGAAAGAGCTTATTCAAAAGCAGAAGTTAGATGAGAATAAGAAGAAAAGCTCAAAGAAGAGGCCAAATAAACCTCAAGTTACTTATGTAAATGATACGAAGAAAGAGAAAGAATTAGAAGAGAAACTGAAGTTAACTGCCGGCGAAATGAAAGCTAAAAACAACCAGTTAAGTAAGTTAATGTCTAAGCTTACTGATAGTGAAAATGAGCTTTATCAAGAGATGATTACGAAACAGTTGAATGAAGATAAAATGAAAGCTCTACGCGGTAGAAACTTCCTCCTAATTCTTATCTTAGTTATTGTTGTTCTTAACATGGTACTTATTATCCGAAGTTATCTTGGTAAGGTTCGTTCAAATAACGAACTCCTCAGGGCGCACGAAGTGATTAAGAGTAAGAATTTTGAGATAACTAAAGCTTATGACCAAATTGAGAAGATTTCAAGGATTGATCCACTAACAAAAGTTTTTAACAGACGCGATATGGAAGAGAAAATGCTCAATGCAGTTAATCTATTTGAGCGTGAAATGAATCCATTCTCGTTTTTAATAATTGATATAGATCTTTTCAAGAACGTAAACGATACGTACGGCCATGATGGCGGTGACTATGTGCTTAAAACACTTTCTGCACTTCTTAAGACATCTTTACGTAAAATTGATACCATTAGTCGTTGGGGTGGAGAAGAGTTTCTTGTTCTACTTAACAAGACTACTGAAGAGGGCGCAGGAGTCGCTGCTGAAAAACTTCGTAAGGCTGTTGAAGATTTTAGATTTGAATATAACGATAACTCATTTGCTATAACTGTAACAGTTGGTTATAGTACATTTGATGAACTTCGCGAAGTTCACGAAGTAATCAAAGAAGCCGATCTTGCCCTCTATGAAGGTAAGCAAAACGGTAGAAATCAAAGTAATAAATTTAAGGGATAATTAATAATATAGAATGAGCACTACTCTATTTGCCTTCCTACTGACCCTCTTTGCAGGATTATGCACAGGTATTGGTAGCATCTTTGCGTTCTTGTCAAAAAAGACAGATGCTAAATTTCTTTCCGTTTCCTTAGGGTTTTCTGCAGGTGTAATGCTTTATGTCTCATTTGTAGAGATTTTCGTAAAAGCGAAAGACGCCTTATCAGGCGTCTATGGTATAAGAGTGGGAACATGGTATACCGTGATAGGTTTCTTCTCAGGAATGTTCCTTATTGCTCTTATTGATAAACTTGTACCTTCATATGAGAACCCTCATGAAATACAAACACTTGATGAAGACCCAAAATCTCTGAAAAAGAATTCACAAAGTCTGATGCGTATGGGAGTACTTTCGGCTCTTGCAATCACAATCCACAACTTCCCTGAGGGATTAGCGACCTTTGCATCTGCGATGAAGAACCCTGCATTAGGAGTAAGTATTGCCGTTGCTATTGCTATCCATAATATTCCAGAAGGGATAGCGGTCTCAGTTCCAATCTATTATGCTACAGGTTCAAAAAAGAAAGCATTCTTTTACTCATTCCTTTCAGGACTCTCAGAACCTGTTGGTGCAGTTCTTGGATATTTTCTTCTGAGGACGATGTTCAATGATACTACTTTCGGGATTATTTTTGCTTCTGTAGCTGGTATCATGGTCTATATATCTCTTGATCAGCTTCTACCAACTGCTGAAAAATATGGAGAGCATCATTTAAGTATTTGGGGAATGGTTGCAGGTATGATTTTGATGGCTATTAGTTTATTACTATTCCTCTAGTGAATATAAGACTATTTATTCTGATTCCCGTAGAATTTCCAAGTACCACTCTCTTTAGTTAAATAGGAAAGATTACC
>JAVCCX010000320.1 GCA_030765245.1 Candidatus Zophobacter franzmannii
ACAATTTGAGATAAAGTTTCTTCAACGGTTTGAGCAGTCAATAGTATGATGAAATGGACAAATAGTGATACTAACAGTAATTTTCTCATGTTTTCTCCGATTTACAGATGCTTAATTATGCTTATCTTATCCTTTCGTAATACTGTGTCTATATATTGCAGTAGTACACAGCCCATGACACATTCAATTTAAATGTTCTATACTTACTTATCCTTATTGCATTAACTATTATATTGTGTCAAGTGGAATAATCACAAGATTCACTCAATATTGTCTCGTCCATGTTGTCCCTGTCTGTCCACTATGTCCCTGTATTGCTATTTGTAACATGAAAAAAAGGCACGCGTTGTGCGTGCCCAAGAATCAAGTTAGGATTATCTATTTACCAGAAATAGTAACATCACCAATGGTTATCCATGGTGTGATACTAGCGCCGGTGTTCTTTGTTTCTTTACTAACATGCTTAACATTGTTGAGCATATCAAGGATGTTTCCGCTAATCATTACTTCGCTGACAGGATACTGAATCTTACCGTCCTTGATGTAATAACTGTTCTTTGCAACACCTGAGATATCACCAAAGGCATTAGGGCTACCACCGGAGAAGCGAACGAGGAGTAGTCCTTCTTTCACATCTTTGATCATCTCATCATAAGGAGTATTACCCGGTTCAACTACAAGGAAACTGCCATCTGTCTTTGCAACATCATATCCTGTTTTGTTGGCACCATAAATACCTAAGAGATAGGTATTCAAGACACCTTTATCAAGGATAGTTGTTATCTCTGGAGAGAGTCCTTCATGGATACTGATGGAACCTAAGGCGAACTCATCATTGTCAGGAGTTGATGTAACTGTAAGTTTATCACTTACAATCTTCTCACCAACCTTACCATCAAGTAAGCTTGTCTTATTCATCAATGGCATAACTGTGAGATTGCTCTGTAATAGCGTTCCAATCAGGAACTCTACATTCTGTGGTAAGAGAACCAAGTCACCCTGGAACTTACCTTCAAGCTGTTCAGTAGTCATCTGACCAACAATCTGATCGAAATAGGTCTTGATAAGACCACACTCGATAAGAGGAGAATTGAGATCTTTAAGAACAGCACCATCACCGTTCATGGAACTTACTGATGCTTTGTCTTTCGCGGAGAACATAGTTGAGAATTCATAATAACCCTGCTCGGAATCAAAAGCAATTCCATTGGAATTAGTACGATAAGTATGGGAATAATTATGCACAACATACGCATCAGCGAGAATTGACGGATAGTTCTCTTGATAGTCTTTCTTAAACTCTGCAAGTCTATCATACATTTGGTCTGTATCAGGCTTTAATTCACCTTTTTTATATGATTTTGGTTCATGCTTCGGAGCAATATCGAATGCAGGATCCTGAGTTGAGTTCTTAGCCATCTCAATAACCTGAAGTACAGCTTTATCAATCTCAGTCTCACTAAGGTCATTCAATGTAAAATGAGCGTTACGCTGATCCAATAACACAGATAGAGTAAGAGCTGAACTTGGGATAGTACGATAAAGGTTAATTTCTCCATGTTCAAGCTGTATCTCTGTTTTTATTCTATCGGAAGCGATTACAGAGACTTTTTCTCCACCGGCTGCGATAAGTTTATCGAGGCTGTATTTTGCTATCTTTTTGATATCCATCTTACTTTCCTCCTATCATAACTTTGCAACTAATAGCTGGTCCGCCCATTCCTACAGGCATAGGTTGCTTTTTCCCACACATTCCTGATGAAATCCAAGTAAGGTCATCTGAAAGGTCAGTTATGGTTTTAAGTAACTCAAAAGCAACACCTGAAATCGTAGTATCTTTGATAGCTTTTCCAAGCTTACTATTCTTTATCTCATAACCAAGAGTTACACCAAACATGAACTCGGAAGTCGAGTCCGCCTCCCCATTAGATGGGGAAATAAGGTAATAACCATTCTCAACATCGGCTATCATATCATCAAGTTTAGAAGTACCGGGTACGATCATTGTATTTCTCATACGAACAAGAGGTTCATCACTAAAGTTATAAGCACGAGCATTACCGGTAGGTTCTACTCCAAACTTCTTTGCAGTTTCGCGAGAGTGCATAAAGCCTTTAAGAATGCCTTTTTCAATAAGAACTGCATCTTTAGCTTCTGTGCCTTCATCATCTACAAAGATAGGTTGAGGTAAAAGCTCACCCTTATAATGATGAGCAGCATCGACCATTGTGACAAGTTCTGAGGCTACTTTCTGCTCTAACAAATCACCAGCAACGGAGCCGTTAAGAACAATATCAGCCTCAGTAGTATGACCAACAGCTTCATGTGAAAGGATACCTGCTAATTTAGCATCCATTACAACATCATGAATACCAGACTCTGCCCAAACTGCTTCTTTCTTTGCTCTCAGATGTGTGTACATCTTATCGATAAGTTCAAAGCTCTCTTCAGGTTTTGAGAACAGATCCTGCACTTGACCATAGCCACCTACAACATCATATAGTGATACCGGTTCGTTACCATTCATAAGTGTCATTACAAAGATAAGGAAAGAGCGTGGAATCTCATAATGCGAAATAGCACCATCTGATGTAATCAGGTTCTTCTCCATAGTTGCACTTTGAAGAGCAACATTTCTTGCCTGTAAATCAGGATACTTGCTTGCAATATAACCATCAAGCTCTTTGCAGAACTCTATCTGCTCTTTGATACTCATTGGAGTTTTCTTAGCAGTATACAGGTTATTGTTTACACCAATATTCGTAGGAAGGTCAAAAGCTTCTTTACCTGACTTGCCGGCTAAAAACTCAGCATGTGCTGTAGCTTTCTTAATCATATCAGTCATATTGACATTTGTTAAATCAGTATTGGCAGAAAGACCCCATGCTCCATTCTTAAAAACACGAGCATTCGCACCAATTATTGAGTCCTGTGAGTTTCTAAGCAGAATCCCGTTGTTAAAATAGAGCATATTGCTCCGGAGTTCCTGCTGACGCAATTCGGTATAGTGTTTAAAACTATTTTTGAATTGCATTAAATCAATTTTACGCATAGTGTCTCCTTTATTATTTGCTATTTATCATCTTCAGGGTTGAATTTATCTAATCCCAGTTTCTTGTCAACTAATAACTACATTTATTACACCAGTAGTTACCTATATGTCATCTATAAGTTAGTAGGAAGTCAGCAAAGAATTATGAATATGTGCTTTAACTCCATCGTTCTAATCAGAAT
>JAVCCX010000231.1 GCA_030765245.1 Candidatus Zophobacter franzmannii
CTTGGGTCATACTCAACACATAGTTTCTTTGCGCGCAACTTCTGCATCAAAGCGGATGCTTTGATAAGGGCATTATCACCAAGTACTGCTGTGAATATCTCCGGTTTTGGCGCAGCACCCATAAAGAATTCTTCCTCTTCAAGTGAGAGGATAAGGCGTTCGAAACCTCCTGCAAAGCCAATTCCCGGTGATTCTTTCCCACCAATCTGCTCAACTAAACCATCGTAGCGTCCACCACCACCCACAGCATTCTGAGCTCCAAGTTTATTATTCAAGAATTCAAAGGCAGTATGGGTGTAATAATCCAGTCCACGCACGATACGAGGGTTGATAGTATATTCCACATCCATGGCTTTGAGATAAGACTGAACAGCTTCAAAATGCTCTTTACACTCGTCATCAAGGTAATCAAGCATCACTGGGGCATTCTTCGCAATTTCCTTACAAGTCGGAACCTTGCAGTCCAAAAGTCTGCGTGGATTCTTCTCTAATCTAGCGGTACAATCACCACAGATCTCCTCTTTATGAGGAGCATAATAGTCAGCAAGAGCCTTATTGTAATTATCTGATGATGCTTTGTTTCCCAGAGAGTTTATCTCAAGGACAATCCCCTTAAGTCCAAGTCGTTTTAGGAAAGTAAATTGAAGGGCAATAACTTCAGCATCGGTATAGGGATGATGGGATCCAATCGCTTCAACACCATACTGATAAAACTGACGATAGCGTCCCTTTTGAGGTCTGTCATAACGGAACATCGGTCCCATATAATAGAGGCGTTGAAGACCACCACTTGTATGAAGGCTATTCTCGACATAACTACGCACTACAGGTGCCGTTCCCTCAGGTCTCAGGGCAAAGACTCGCCCTTTATTGTCATTGAACTTATACATCTCTTTTTGAACAATATCAGAGGTATCGCCGACACTTCGCTCAAATAGGTCTGCTTTTTCAAAGATAGGAGTAACAATCTCCTTGTATCCAAACTCAGTAGCTGTTTCACGGAAAATGCGTTTTACATAGTCCCAAACATAGCTTTTATCCGGTAATATATCGTAAGTCCCTCGTGGGATTGAGTATTTAACTGCCATTATGACTCCTTGCCACCAATCTCTCTCATTAATCTGTTTCGTCAATTGAATTTTGGTGGAAGAGCTTTCAACCACGAAATACACTAAAAGCACGAAAGAAAACGAGAATTAAGTTTTGGAAAACAAAGTCACAAAAATTATGACATTAGATGCTATCCCATCGGAGTGTCGTTCCAACCGAGTACAACAAGAGGAGTAAACTCCGCATTATTTCCGAGGCTCCTCCGTATAACAACTCTCCTGAGTTGTTATGATTTTCAACACAAGTGTGGACACATGTGCTACGGTAATCCACCGGAAATAGGAAATCCTACCGTGGGTTAACCGTGGGAACCACGGTTGGGTATGCCATTTCTGTAGGACTAGCGGTGGAGTTCCTCTTGAGAATTATAGATGAAAAGGGAAACTAATTTTGCATATTTAGTGTATTTATGACAGCATAATTTATAGAAAAGATAGGCTTGTGAAAGGCTAACAGAAATGGTTTGATAGAAGTTGCAAGAGTGTGTTGGGGTGAAAAGTGTTTTATGAAACTCTTTTTTTATTGACCAGAGTGGTGATAGCGTAGAAATTACTCCAGCTTAAGGCTAAAAATATTGATAAATATGAATAAATATAAAATAAAATGACTTAGGAGGAAAAATGGCGATTGATCTCAGGAATTATGACAGTCCCGAATATCAGGAACTGAAGCAGATTATCGAAGAAAAGAAACAACTGAGAGACCCATTGATTGAGGTACTTCACAAGGCACAAGGAATCTTCGGATTCTTACCTTCAGAAGTGCAGGAATATGTTTCAGAGCACCTTGGTGTTCCTGTAAATAAAATCTATGGTGTTGTCACTTTCTACAACTTCTTCTCTATGAAACCAAGAGGAAAGTATGTGATTAATGTGTGTACCGGAACAGCTTGTTTTGTTAAAGGTGCCCCTAAATTAATGCAAAATTTTGAAGAGTTACTTGGGATTAAGAAGGGTGAAACAACTCCAGATGGAATGTTCACACTCTCAGAGGTTAGATGCGTTGGAGCTTGTTCTCTTGCACCTGTATTTGTCGTTGGGGAAGAGACCTACGGAAGAGTCACAACCAAAGACCAGCTGAAGCGTATTGTCGATACAATCAAGGCTAATGCGGAGTAAATACCTTAATGCAAGATATATCACTACATCTTCTGGACATCATCGAGAACTCTGCGAGAGCAAAGGCGAAGAATATTTATCTCGATGTGATTATTGATGAAGAAAGTGACAAGATAGAGTTTTTAGTAAAGGATGACGGAACAGGTATGGATGCCGAGACTCTGAAGAATGCACAGAACCCTTTTTACACTTCTAAAGCTGAAAGGGTGAAGAAAGTAGGTCTTGGAATACCGTTGTTTGCTCAGAATGCAGAGTTATGCGAAGGTTCTTTTCAGCTTGAAAGCGAGCTGGGTAAAGGAACTAATCTCATTGCAACTTTTAAGCATAGTCATATTGACAGAATGCCAATTGGCAACTTGAAAGACACTCTGATTAGTGCTATTATCGGTCACGCGGAAGTCGATTTCTGGGTCCAACTAACGCACTCGGGAGCAGGCAAATCTCTTGAATGGAGTTTCAATACTGCAGAGATAAAAGCGGAGCTGGGAGATATCCCACTTACTTATCCTGATGTTATCCAATATATTGATGAAAATATTAATGATGGAATAAAAAAAACAGAGATGGAGGAGAACTAAGATGAAAACCTTAGCCGAACTCAGAAAGA
>JAVCCX010000321.1 GCA_030765245.1 Candidatus Zophobacter franzmannii
AAACGATAGTGCTAAATATTTATCGACAACTTTAATAAAGTACTATAATTGCCCCAATAAGAATGAGTAGTATGGGAGGATTAATGAAAGAGAAGAAGATATCAGTTGAAGAAAAGAAACTTCAAAAGCGTGATGCAATTGTAAAAGCTGCTATTGAAATCTTTGCACATAAGGGATTTCAAAACACTAAGATATCTGAAATAGCACAATATGCAAAAGTTGCCGATGGGACAGTTTATCTCTACTTTAAGAATAAAGATGACTTAATGATACAGGCAATGAGTGAACTTCTCTCGAAGAAACTCTCAGATTTGAAAGCAAGATTAGATAGTGAAGAAAAAGCTGTCGTCAAGTTGTATAAATTCTTCCAAATCCATGTTCGAGCTCTGGCAGGGGACAGGAATGTTGCAAGATTTATAACAGTTGAGATTAGGCAATGCCAGGAATTTTATGAGAAATATCCTGAGTTTGCTCCAATTAGTGAATATATAGATTTTGTTGAAGGTTTAATCGCTGAGGCAATTGCTGATGGTGACATTAGAAAAGAGATAAACCCAAGAGCTTATGCAATGATTTTATTGGGAACAGTAGACTTTGTTATTACTCGGTGGGTACTGGGAAATGGTGAGATGTCAATTGAGAAGACAGTTGAAGATATTGCAGATATTTTCCAACTAAAAACAGACCTTTTACTATAAGATTGATTATAAATTATAAATGAAAAGGCACTCTCAATTGAGAGTGCCTTATTTTATATCTAAAAACTTACTTCAATAAAACCATCTTCTTAGTTTCCGTATATGATCCTGCTTGGAGTTTATAGAAGTAAACTCCGCTTGGAACAGCTCTGTTATCTGTATCATTCCCTTTCCACATAACCGAATGAGTCCCAGGGTTGTGATGAGAATTGAGTAGAGATTTGATTAACTGCCCCCTGACATTATAAACATCCAGTGTAACTATTTCTGATTCAGGGATGGTAAAACTTATAGTTGTCTCAGGATTAAATGGGTTAGGGTAATTAGAACTAATGATTGTGTTTGGAGTTTGTTCTTCAATTTCTTCATCGATAGATACATTCTGGAGTGAAACTACAGCTGAAACATCATCAAGATAGAGCATAGTATAGCCGACTGTTTGTCCATTGAAAGCAATTCGCATAAGCCCGGAGCTTGTTGGGGGAATTATTACTGTATACTCAGTCCAATCAGTTGGCAAAGAGATAAATGAAGGGTGGGCATCGGTAGTCATAAAATCATCTGGATTACTGCTACCCTCAGAATAAAGCACTTTTAGTCTAGCAGGATCTGCACCCTGAATATAGTGACTTTTTGCCCAGAATGTCAGAGTAATGCCATCCAGTTCCCCAAGATAGTGAGATGGCACATCCCAGATAGGGCCTATCAACCAATCGTCAGTATCACCACTGATAGTTGGGAAGGAAACAGCCATATTATTTCCACTATGTGGAGTTGTTCCCGGTATTGTAGGCTCAGGCACTCCATGATTAAAAGTCATAAACCCCTTAAGAGTATCTTGATTGGGGTAGTCATATCCCTCATAATTTCTTGTTTCATGACCATCTAAATCTAAAGAAATCCAGGGAGTGAATTCAAGAGCAAAGTTTGGATTGTTCTCAAAATCATCATTCATGTAAATAATCTCATCGTCCTGGAAGAAATGAAAACGAGTATTAGGAGTAAACATCATCCTAACTCCATTCGGTGGATTTGCAGGGTCAGGCAAATCACTCATTGAACTGTAAGTTAGGCTACGATGGAAAGCAGTTTGTGTACAATAAAAGTTATCCGCACTGGATTCAAACATACTTGTTGTTTCTCTAATAGCAATCACCATGCTTCGGGAATGGTCAATAAGAATTGGACTTTCTAGGTTTATCCTCATCCAACTATTTGAAGGCACTTGGGTAACTGTATTATCAAATACTAAAGTCAATTCCTCAAGAGGTAACCAGGAATTTGACTCGTAGAATTGATTATGATCAGTAAACCCATAGTAGATTTCAATGTCGTTATTGAATATTGAGATCCCATTCCAATAGTAAGATAGTGAAGTAATTACATTACCTAAAATTAGTTCAGTAGGACCATAAATAGTTTGTGTATAACTATACCTGTCTTCCGGTTCCCACGGAAGCCCGATGTTAACAGCATTACCAATTCCAACAAGCATTGTAAGCTCATTTGAAAGAGTCATAAAAGATTTAATTCCGGTACTTGTCTCTCCATGACTGTTGGTTGATATAACCTGCCAGAAATACTCAGTACTCTGGGAAAGATTCCCGCCCAATATCTCATTACTAAGTTCCTGTATGGCAATACCATCATAAATAACACTTAAGTCACTACTATCTGTTCCAAAATAAACAGTATTTGACTCAGTGGTAGCACCATTCAGCCAATATAAACCTGTTGTTAAGGCAACATCTTCCTGATTGCTGTATGGCAACAGATCAAAGGCAATTTCTGGTGCGGATGATGTGTAATAGTACAATCGAATAGATGGAACGAAATCCTCTAAATCCCCCAAAGAAAGAGGGAATGTATTGTCCTGATTGTTGAACTTCAATCTTGTATTGCCGGGAGTTGGCATGTGATGAAAATATGGGTATCCGGTATTGAAATCACCATCACGATTCTCTACTAAAACAGCTAAGGAGCCCAATCCATTGTAGGTAAACGGAGTGTTGAATTCAATTGAATTCCAACCACCGTTAAATGTAACATCACCGTCAAATACTAAGGTGTACCCCTGGGTAGCAGGATTAGAATATTGCGACAGAGTAATCAGAGTGTCAGCAACGTTCTTAAGGTAAACTTTTTGATTAGACATTGTGTAGAAGCTTGGATTATTGCTAACAGAGTAGCTAATTTCATATAATATCTTTGATTCGCCTATCTCACTTTGTCTGTAAAGCGTTTCTGACCAACCAAAATCATAAATCCCACAAGTTGGAGTTTCATAGGAGGTTTGTTCTTCCTCACCAATTTGTATAAACTCTGCATTTAGGGAATAAAGTGAAACTACGAGAATCAATAACAATAAAACTCTTTTCATATTTACCTCTCTCAAGCATTTCCCAAAAGGGAGATTAGTCCGGTAGTTGCGGGTTCAGCTATATGAATATCATAGATAGCTGACATATCTGTCTTCTCCGGATTGATTTCTATTGTGAGAGCTTTGTTCTGCTTTGCATACCTCGGCATACCGGCAGCAGGCCAAACTACTGCGGATGTGCCGACGCTTATAAACAGGTCAGCTTTCAGTACTTCTTCAATAGCACTCTCAATTACTTTTTCATTCAATTGGTCTTCAAACCAGATAATATCAGGTCTAAGCCAAGAACCACATTTCTCACATCTATAACTTCGATATTTTATCCCATAGTCATTGATAACACCATGCTTCAGGCATCTCAATCTCCAATGGCTTCCATGCAATTCAATAACATTTTCGTTACCTGCTTTTTGGTGCATTCTATCAATATTTTGAGTTATAATTGTAATGTTATGCAATTTTTGGAGCATAGTTAAAAGATAATGTCCCTTATGGGGTTTGCAAGCATGTATTTTCTCTCTCCGCATCTCATGAAACTTAAGCACTTTCTCAGGATCTTTATCAAATGCTCGCTGACATGCATACTCCTGCCAATTGTATTCATGCCAAAGTCCACCCTTTCCTCTATATGTCCAAACACCGCATTCAGCAGACATCCCGGCACCGGTGAAGAGGACAATATTTTTATATTTATCAAGGTTTATGGGAAGCGTAATACTCAATTTAATTCCAGTACTTTTTATCTAATGATCTGTATTGTATTGCTTCACTAATATATTCAGGCTTAATATCTTTCTCACCTGTCAAATCAGCTATTGTTCTAGCAACTTTGATTATTCTATCATAGACTCTAGCGGAGAATCCTGAATGGTCGATGGCCTTTTTTATAAGGGAATGGCAATCATCATTGAGCTCGCAATACTTCCTTATCATACGAGAACTCATCTGAGCATTGCAGAAGATATTTTCGTCCTTGAATCTATCTAACTGAACTTGCCTAGCAGTGTTTACTCTATCCCGCACTATTGACGATTTTTCACCAGCAGGTTTTGCCTTTAGCTCCTGATAACTAACAGCAGGAACCTCAATATGAATATCAATCCTATCTAACAACGGACCGGAAATACGAGAACGATATCTCGAGATTAAGTTATAGCCACAATTACAAGTATGTCCCGGAACCTCGCTCCCAAAATAACCACAAGGACATGGGTTCATCGAAGCAATTAACATAAATTGAGCAGGGAATGCAAGTGATTGAGCTGCCCTTGATATAGAAACAACACCATCTTCAATAGGTTGTCTTAGAACTTCCAAAACACTCTTCTTAAACTCAGGTAGCTCATCCAGAAATAAGATTCCATTATGAGCGAGGGATACTTCCCCGGGTTTTGGGAAAGTTCCTCCACCAATGAGGGCAATATCACTTACAGTATGATGGGGCGACCGAAATGGTCGGGATGTTACGATACTCTCTTTCATTGTAACAGATAGCCCGGATACCGAATGAATCTTAGTTGTCTCAATAGCTTCTTCAAGGGTAATATCAGGTAAAATTGTAGGTAATCTTCTAGCAAGCATTGTTTTACCGGAACCGGGAGGTCCAATCATAATCAGGTTATGACCACCTGCAGCTGCAACTTCTAATGCTCTTTTTGCAAAATATTGTCCTTTAACATCATACATATCAACATTGAAGTGATTCAGGCTACTGAAGAGCTTTCCTTTATCCAGATAAAAAGGCTTAATCTTGATTCTTCCATCAAGGAACTGAACAGCTTCAATCAAGGAGTCAACCGGGATTACTTTTAAACCATCCACAAACGCAGCTTCAGTTGCATTTTCTGAAGGCACAAGAAGTCCACTCAGGTTTTCTTTGGCTGCTTGAACGGCTATAGGTAAAACTCCCTTAACCGGTCTTATCGAACCATCTAATGAGAGCTCTCCAATTATAGCATATTCCTCAACTTTATTCTGACTAAGATCTTTGAGTGAGATGAGCATTGCAATAGCAATAGGCAGGTCAAGGGCTGCTCCATCCTTTTTCAGGTCAGCAGGTGCTAAGTTAATTGTGTAGTTGAGGTTTTTTACTCTCCAACCACTATTTCTGATTGCAGCACATACTCTATCCTTGCTCTCCTTCACACTATTGGTTGCCATACCAACAATGGTAAAGTGTGTCACTCCTCCTCGAGTGTCGCATTCAATTGTAATTCTTTGACCATCGATTCCTACAGTAGTATATGATATTGCTCTGCCTAGCATACAACCTCCCTACATATCTGATTAATTCTTCTTGTTGATTTGTTCTTTCTTCAATTTATCCCACCAATCAAGACGTTTGCTTATCTCTTTTTCAAACCCGTATGGAGATGGATGGTAGTATTCTCTTTCATCCATCTGTTCAGGGAAACATCTTTGATAAACATAAGCATTATCATGTTGATGAGAATATTTATAGTCTTTTGAATATCCAAGTTTTTTCATTAGCTTTGTTGGTGCATTACGCAAATGGAGAGGAACACCAAAATTGCTTGTTTTAATCGCTTCCTTACTAGCACTTTTATATGCTGTATAACATGCATTACTTTTAGGAGCAGTAGCAAGATACACAACCAACTGTGTTAATGCAACAGTTGATTCTGGCATTCCCAGAAAGTGCACAGTCTCTTTCACTGCAATAGCTTGAGTAAGGGCATTAGGGTCAGCAAGTCCAATATCTTCAGAGGCAAAACGGACAAGTCTACGAACAAGATACATCGGGTCCTCACCGGCTTCAAGCATTCTGGCAAGCCAATAAATCCCTGCCTGAGCATCACTTGAACGAAGTGACTTATGAAGAGCAGAAATAATATTATAATGTTCTTCTCGATTCTTATCATAGAACATAGCTTTACGAGTTAGAATTTTCGAAATGTATTCCAATTCCGGTTTCTCATTTGACCTAAGATAAGGTAGGATAGCATCAAGATAGTTCATGACTTGACGCCCATCTCCACCGCTAATATCAGCGATATAGTTGATTATTTCATCAGGTACTCTGTTTTCTAACTCGAGCTTATCAAGGGCTTGTTCAATAATCTGTTTTAAGCTTTCCTGATCTAGCATTTGGAGAACAAAAGTATGACAGCGAGAAAGCAGTGCCGGAATTACTTCAAAAGATGGATTTTCAGTTGTCGCACCGATAAGAATAACTGCTCCCGACTCTACATATGGAAGAAAGGCATCTTGCTGAGATTTATTAAATCTATGGATTTCATCAATAAAGAGAATTGAACTTTTTTTATGCACTTTGAAATGATAATCAGCCTCTGCCATAACCTGTTTAACTTCTTTGATACCTGATAGGACTGCACTAAAATATATGAAATCCATTTCACTATTTTGCTCAACGAGTTTAGCAATAGTCGTTTTACCACATCCGGGAGGACCCCACAATAAAAAGGAACTGTACTCCTGAGTATCAAGCATCTGCCTAAGCAGTGAGCCTTGAGTGAGGAGTTTGTCTTGTCCTTTCACTTCATCAAGGTTAAGAGGTCTCATTCGTTCAGCAAGTGGAATGTTATTAGCCATGGTTCTCCCTTAAATTATTAAAGATATCCAACCTTATTGTTACTTCATAAAACAGTCCAGAATTTTCCCTATTAATCCATATTAGAAATATACTCTTTCTTTAGTAATAAATGACTCACCAAAGAATCTTCCTCCTTCATTCCTGATGATTACAGCTCCATCTCTTCCTGAGATATAGGTTTCTATCTCTGTACTTTCTAGAGTTTGTAGTGTTCGCTCAGACAACACCGTTTTACCTCTTATATTTACAGGGATAAAGCATAGATACGGGGAAACAGTCATAAGAAAATCACTTGATAAGGTATTGTCTGACCCATGATGCCCAGATTTTAGGAAGTCAGAGTTTAAGAGTTTTCTATGTGTTCTAAGTAGGTTTTGTTCACCTTCACATTGTAAATCTCCACAAAATAGAGCTGAGAACTCTTTATAATCCAGTCGGGTAACGAGTGATTGATTGTTAATGTTTCTTTCTCTACCCTTTGGGTCGGGGTTCATTATTGTATATGTGCAGTCTGCTGTTTCAAACAATAGTGTTGAATCAACCACTGTAACCTTA
Organism: Candidatus Zophobacter franzmannii; assembly: GCA_030765245.1. Lineage (GTDB taxonomy): Bacteria > Cloacimonadota > Cloacimonadia > Cloacimonadales > JAFGVF01 > Zophobacter > Zophobacter franzmannii. Next base: position 7,208 of record JAVCCX010000321.1, read on the forward strand.
GTTCCTCTGTTTTTAAGCTGATTTTGCCAGTTTTTGAAGATTTTATCACGGTATAAATTGTTAGAGATAATCAATTCTTCAACCTTGCAGTTATTAAGTAAAGGCAAGATCCCACCATAATGGTCATCATGTGGGTGAGTTATGATTAATCGGTCAATTGTCTTTATCCCTTCTTTTTTGAAATAGGGAAGGACATACCTTTCAAAGGCTGTAGATTTACCATATATTCTACCTGTATCAATTACTGTAACATCATTACCATCCCTAATTAGGTGACAATCTCCATGCCCAACTTCAAAGCAAACAATTCCAAATCTAGTACTTTCTGTTTGATTAACCCAGAAGGCTATCCCACTAAACAAGATAGTGAAACTCAGGATTGAGATTATTATAGTTTTCTTATTGAATTTGTTGAAAAGGAGGAGGAAGAGGATAAACAGCCAATATATAATAATGAGGAAAGTTGGGAACCGAACAGAGTTAAGCTTGATTGGAAAGACATACGCCAGCGATGCGATTTCATTCAGAACTGTAATCGATGAATTAAGTGCTGGTGTAATAAAGCTATGGATACTGCTCCCAATTGGTAGCATGAGCACAATTATAGACCATGGCAAGATGTATGAAAATATGAGAATCGCGGGGATATTTAGGATTAAACCTGCAAGTGAAGCCCAGTTGAAGTTGTAGAGAAGAATTGGTAAGAGAAAGATGTTTAGCATAGCTAAAAGTATCACTGAATACAGTATACCATAAATTGGCTTAAGTCTATTCCTGACCTCACCTATTAAGAATAACCCCAGCTGTTTTGCTAAGAATAGGATAACGAAAATTGCAGTAAAGCTAAGTTGAAAACCTACATTCAATATTTGAGTTGGATCAATAAATAAAGAGATTAGAAAAACAGCTGATAGTATCTGGACAACTCCAATGTCTCTTTCTGTTAGTCGGGCGATGTTGTAAATGACTAGCATCAGGACAGCTCGCATTACTGATGGTGAGCTTTCGCAGAGGAGTAGAAATCCAAAGAGAAACGGGATAGTAAGAGCAATTGCCCATCTTTTTGGGAGGAATAATCTGAAAATGAAGAAGACAAAAAGGTAGATTATACCTGTATGTATTCCGCTTATTGCAAGTAGATGCATCAACCCGGCTTCCCTGAAGAGAGATGTCGAATCTCCTGCATCTCTTCGATATCCTAAGAGAATTGCCTTGATAAAGCCACTATGCTTGGGTATTGATTTGTCGATTCGATGTTGAAGTGCACTTGATAACCTGTTACGCAAGAGAGTCAAACTCACTCTTTTTCCGATTATCACTGCTGGGCTCAGAAATTTCCCACTAGCAGCAATTCCTTTTCGTTGCATGTATTTAGAAAAGTCAAACTGCCCGGGATTCATAGAAGGTTCTATTAGTGAGAACTCAGCATAAGCCCGGATTTCATCCCCTATCTCAAGAGAATCGAGAGGAGTGGATAGCA
>JAVCCX010000415.1 GCA_030765245.1 Candidatus Zophobacter franzmannii
CAGGTTATAACAAAGATGAAGTTAGAGCTTATTTAGAGGAGATCGCACTTGAGTTTCGTGGTAGTCTCTCAGTCTGGGAAAAGAAGACTGAAGATGCAGTTCTCCAAACAAAGTTTACAAAACAAGAGATTCAAAACGCTACTTCAACTGTTAGTGATTTAAAAAAGAGAGAACAGCTAATTACTCGTACGCTTGTCTTAGCAGAGAAAACTAAAGCTGAGATTGTTGATAATGCGAGAAAAGAGGCTGAATTGATAATTAAAGAAGCTCAGATTAAAGCTCAGAACGCCATTCAACAGGCACGCCAATATCTTAATGTTTACGAGCATCAGTTTGTTGCCCTTAAAGAACAAAAGCGTCAGTTCTTAATGAGAATGAAAGCTGAGCTGAACACTTTCGTAGATCAAATTGAGAATGACCCTCTCCTTAATAGAAAAGCAGAACAGATTATGGATAAAGAGTTTAAGTCAATTCAAGGTTATGCAGATCACAGTCATAAGCAGAACCCAGTGAAAAAGGGAAATCAGAAGAAATGAACTATAAAGAAGCAGTTCAATATCTAAAAGAAAGATGTGGAGCACAACCTGAGTTTGCAATAGTTTTAGGTAGTGGTCTCTCTTCTCTTGCAGATTTGATTGAAGATAAAATTGTAATCCCTTATGATGAGATACCCGGATTTGTCCAGTCAACAGTTAAAGGACACAAAGGTAATCTGATATTCGGAAATCTCTCAGGACGAAGAGTTGTTTGCCAGCAAGGGAGATTCCATTATTATGAGGGTTGGACATTAGAAGAGGTTACTTTTCCGGTTAGGGTTTTTGCAAAACTTGGTGTGAAATACTATCTAGCAACAAATGCTGCCGGGAGCTTGAATGTGAAGTTACAGCCTGGACAAATAGTCTTACTTGAGGACCACATCAATTTCATTGGTGAGAATCCATTGCATGGTCCAAATAAAGAAGAGTTCGGGATCAGGTTTCCTTCACTCCACGAAGCTTATGACATCCAACTAAGGGAAATAGTAAAGAAAAGCGCTATTGCAAATGATATCCCTATCGAAGAAGGGGTATATGTTGCCGTTGCCGGTCCATCTTTTGAGACAAAAGCTGAATGCCGAATGTTCGCCACTCTTGGTGCTGATGTTGTTGGGATGTCAACCGTACCTGGTGTGATAGTAGCTATCCATTCAGGTTTGAAAGTGATTGCAATGTCAGTTGTGACAAACATGTCCAATATATTTCATTCGAATGCACATACACATGAGGATGTTCAGAAAGCAGCTGAATTGGCTAAAGAAAATTTAGAAAAACTAATATCACAAATACTTATAGATATCGATTAGATTTTAGGAGTAATTATGAGCGATAATACATATTCAAAAGAAAAATTAGAAGTGATGAAAGAAAATATCCTTAAAGAAAGAGCAGAGAGCCTTATATATGTAAATAAGGTTAATGAAATTCAGAAGAAAGGTAGCAAAGAGAATTCCGGAGACCTTTCCGGTTATGCCTTTCATCAAGCTGATCAAGGTTCTGATACTAACAGTATGGAGAAGGCAGTCTATCTTTATGATAACGAACAGAAGAAACTAAAGAAACTCAATCAAGCCCTCGAGAAGGTTTATGATGGAGATTATGGAGTTTGTGAAATCTGTGGTGAGTTAATAGGTGAATCTAGATTGAAGGCTATTCCCTATGCTAGGTTCTGTATAGATTGTAAATCGAAAGAAGAGTTAAGGAAACCTAGGAAGTAATGAGAGATAAAATTAAGTGGTTTATTCTCTCAGGAATTATTATAATTCTTGACCAATTAACCAAGTATCTGATTAGGATGAAGTTTGACTTGCATGGTTCTATTCCAATCATTGGTAATTTGGTTAAATTTACTTATGTGCAAAATACTGGGGCTGCTTGGAGCATGTCCTTTGGCAATGTTGTTCTTAATCGTGTTATATTTATAACAATTACAGTTGTTGCAATTGTAGTGATTATCTTTTATTTTAAAAAGACTAAAGGCATCCTTCAGAATCTGATAGCAACATTAGTTTTAGCTGGTGCAGTTGGTAATTTAATTGATAGAATTTTCAAGGGATATGTTACAGATTTCGTCGATTGTGACTTCCCTGATTTTATTATGAGAAGGTTCCCTGTTTTTAATGTTGCCGATAGTGCGATCACTGTAGCAATAACTTTACTGATAATATATATATTATTCTTTGACAAGAATGAGAAAAAAATAGATGAAGAAATACAATAGACTAAATTTGAGGCGGATATGAAACTAAAACAACTAATATTTCTAATGCTTTTTCTTGCTGTGACTATGCTCTCAGCAGAAGTACTCTCAGTTTATGACATCCAATACAGCGAGGATGGAACTGGTAACTCTATATACATGGACCAAACCGTTACTGTAAGTGGCATCGTTACTGCTATTGGGTTCGAAGGTGATAAGTTTTTCATCTCTGATCCTGAAGGCGGCGCTTGGAAAGGTCTTTATATTTATGACTTCGACATCAAACCTAACCTTGGTGATTTAATTGAATTAACTGGTACTGTTGAGGAATACACCAATCTCACTCGCCTGAGTGATATCACAATTTCAACAGTTTTATCCAGTGGCAACGAAATACCCGAGCCTTCAATTGTTACTTGTTCTCAGTTACAACTTGCAAATGCAGAAGAATGGGAAGGTGTACTTATAAAGGTTGTATCACCAACCTGTTCAATTGCTTTGAACCCAGCGAATGGTGACTTTGAAATCAAGGATGCATCTGGTGATGTTGTCACTGTAAAAGATGGATTCTTCACTTATGATGAGCTTGCTCCTGCAGAATATGATATCTATCTCTCAATAACAGGTGTTATTGATTTTTCATGGGGTACTTTCTCTTTTGCTCCTAGAACACTGGCCGATGTAAGACAAAGAAGTATTAATATCCCTGAATTACAGTATACTGGTACTGAAACTTTTGACATACCAATTCGCACTTACTCAATCGAAGATACTGAAGATACTGAAGATATAGATGATTATGACTTTGTAATCCTATTTGATGAAAAAATTATCGACATCATAGATTATGATGTTTCAGGGAGCATCACAGAAGAGTTTGATGGTGTAGTTACCCTTACAGCACCAGCACCTGGAGAAATTCGTGTTACTTGTCATACCGGCTCGATTATCATAGTTGACGAAGATGATGCTCTTTTGATTACCCTTGTTGGTAAAAATGTTAATTATGGTACAAGCCCAATAACATTTGATTACTTCCAGTATGAAGGAGCAGATGCTCTGAAAGTGTTTGGATCAAGTATTGAGATCAAGTATAGAAGTGAAAAAGCCTATTTAGAAATTCGTAATGATAAAAACTCAAAGAATATCTTTAATCCTCGCCTTAATGAAGAAATAACTATTTTTGTTGGTGCTAAGTTAAATAGCACTGGAGCAAACAGTAAAGTTATTGTTCGAATCTATGATGCTCAAGGTCGATTGAAAGCAACTCCTTATAACCAAGTTATTGATAACAATATTGGTATTGATTCATTTAGGTGGAATGGCAAGTCTAGAGATCATCGTCTTCTACCACCAGGTATGTACATCTGCTTTGTAGAAGTTATTGATAGAAATACCGGAAAGAAACATGTTGCTGATCAACCGATCGTAATTTCAGCGGATTTATAAGGGAGAGAATGATGAAAAAGATATTATTAATAACACTACTTATGGTTTCCCTCGTTTCTCTCTTCTCAGTATTTGACGATTATGGTCCATCTGCCAGAGCAAACGGTATGGGTGGTGCATTCACCGCAGTATCTGACGATGCCTCTTCAGTATTCTACAATCCAGCTGGCTTAGAGTATGCAGACAATGCCTTTATTCTTAGTTATACTGATCTTTGGAGTACTGGTTATAATGAAATGAAAAATATTGCAGCTTCATTCAAAATGGGTAAAGCCGGAACGATTGGTCTTGGCGTTCAGATGTTTGATGTTTCATTTGAAGATGTAACACTCCAATCTGAACAGACATATGGTCTTTACCATGCTTTCACTCTCTTTAAAGATATCCATTCAGAAGCGACAATCGGATATGGTGTGAATTTATACAATTTGAAGTTCGACGGTGAAGATAACCAACTAGCATACGGTGTAAACTTAGGTGCTATGGCAACTTTGAGACAGAGAACTCGTATCGGTTTTTCTGTAACAAATTTAAACAATCCTAAGATTGGCTCTGAATATAAAGATGACCTTCCACAGATTTTCTCTGTTGGATTGTCATATATCCCTTATGAATCTGTGACAACAACACTTGAGTTAAAGCAACAGTTTGGTTCAGAAACTCAGATCCTTGGTGGTCTTGAGATTTCCCCGATTAAACCATTAACTCTTCGTGCAGGTGTTCACAACAAACCAAATATTATTAGCTTTGGTGCCGGTATTGATATGTTCAATGTTCTGATTGATTACTCTTATAAAGCACATGTACATTTGAACGATACCCAGCATATTGCTGTAGGGTACAAGTTTTAACGGAGGCTTGAATGTCTAAGAAAGACAAGGGAAAAACTTCATTGTTTCCGACATTATTAACACTGTTCTCAGGTTTTATTGCACCAATACTGCGTGACCTTAACCATAACAAGAATATCAAGCGTATTGATAAGACTGCTGAGAAGGTTGAAGTTTGCGAACATTTATTGGTAAAAGCTGAGAAGAAACAGAATGAGCTCAGAAAGATAGTTGAAGATCTTAGACTGAAACTATACATTAGTTTTGCTGTTCAAGCTTTTCTTCTTCTCCTCATTCTACTCAAAGTATTCCAAGTATTTTAATTAATTACATTAACCTATG
>JAVCCX010000044.1 GCA_030765245.1 Candidatus Zophobacter franzmannii
AAGGGTTCTGTTGGTGCCAGTGGTGACCTCGCTCCTCTCTCCCACCTTGCACTTGTCTTAATCGGGTATGGTACTGCGATGTATAAAGGTAAGTTGATGGATGGACCTGAAGCAATGAAACTTGCCGGGCTGAGAACAGTTAAACTTGCTGCAAAAGAGGGTCTTGCCCTAAATAATGGTACTCAGGTGATGGCTGCTGTTGGTGCTTTAGCACTAAGAAGATCAGAACATCTCTGCAAGATTGCAGATATTAATGAAGCTCTTGTTGTGGACGCTTTACTCGGAACTGATGCTTGTTTTAACCAACTTGTTCACAAAGTAAGAGCACATCCGGGACAGAGTGACGCTGGATATAATATGGAACAACTTTTAAAGAATTGTCCTCTGCGTGAGTCACATAAGGATTGTGGGAATGTTCAAGACCCATACTCACTCCGTTGCGCCCCTCAGGTACATGGAGCTGTTCGTGATTCACTTAAATATGTTCGCAGTGTGATTGATGTTGAGATTAACTCTGCTACTGATAATCCGCTTATATTCCCTGAAGAAAGAGAAGTTATCTCTGCAGGAAACTTCCATGGTGAGCCATTAGCCCTTGCGCTTGATAATCTGGCAATCTGTGTGAGTGAACTCGCAAATATCTCTGAAAGAAGAATGGAACAGATGTTTAATCCTGCTCAAAACCGTGGTTTGAATGCCTTCCTGGCTACAAGACTCGGAATTGACTCAGGGTTTATGATTGCTCAGCTTACTGCTGCACATCTTGTTTCTGAAAATAAAATTCATGCCCATCCTGCATCTGTAGACTCTATACCGACTTCCGCTAATCAGGAAGATCATGTTAGTATGGGTTCTATATCTGCTTTGAAAGCCAGAACAGTTGTTGAAAACACAGCCTATGTTCTCGCCATTGAATTGATGGGAGCTTGTCAGGCTCTTGATGGTAGAAACTTCCCTACTTCTCCAGTTCTGGAAGAAGTTAAGGCAGAAGTTAGAAAGGACATAAAGACTATCAACAAAGATAGATTTATGCAACCTGACATATTGAAAGCTAAAGAGCTGGTCGATTCTCCAATACTACCAGTAATTGTTAATAACCGTTTTAAAATGAAATAGGAAGTAAAATTGAGAAAGAGCTTTGTCCTAATTGCTGCCGTAGCTTTGTTTTTGAGTGGGTGTGTTTACTATAATACCTATTATAATGCAAAGAAGTTGTATAGATCTGCATACGCTAAACCTTTAAACACACAAGGTAGACCTGTTTCACAGGCCGTAAAAGACTACAATGATGTTATCAAGAAATGTGGTAAAATTATTACAAATCACAAGAATAGCAATTGGACTGATGATGCCGCATTCTTAATGGCAAAAGCTCTTTATTATAAACAAACAAGTAAACACAAAGCCCTTAGGCAGTTTCAAGAACTGGCAAAGAACTTCCCCAATAGCGAATTTACTCCCGAAGCTAAGCTTTATATAATCAGAATTAATCGACAGATTCATAAAATTGAAGAAGCCAATACTTTGATGACTGACTTCCTTATCGATCCAACCAATAAAGAATGGTTCAATAGAGCTCATCTACTGGCTGCTGAGTTTAACATTGAGAACAAAGAATATACCAAGGCAGAGTATCACCTTGAGAGTATCCTTGAAGGTGATAAGAAAAGTGAGGAGTATGTTGAAGCATACTTTAACTTGGGTAAGACCTATCATCTTAGTAAAGAGTATGCTCAATCCTCAGTTGTATTCAATGAACTCCTAAAACTGAAAGCCCCTAATACTACTAAGTTGGATGCACGATACTATCTTGCCTATAATTCATTCCACCTCGGTGACTATGTAGTTGCAAAGAAACTAATTAAACACCTTCTTAGGAAAGAGAATAGAATGGATCAGATTCCATGGGTTAAGCTCTTACAAGGCAGAATTCTTCATGCAGAAGGTAGTTATGACGAGTTTGTAACTGCTATGAAATTCATTCTTGATAATCACGCAAGAAAGGAAGTTTCTGCAGAGGCTGCATATTATCTGGGTGAGTACTATCTCTATGATGCCTTTGATTATGCTGAGGCTATAGTCTATTACAATAAAGTTAAGACAGAGTTTAAGAAATCGCAGTATGTTGAACAGGCTATGACAAAGAGTTCAGTTGCGAGTCAGATCCAATTGTTATCTGACCCTGCAAGGATACTTGATCCTGAAGCTTTGGTGAATGAACAGTTCAAACTTGCTGAATACTTTACCAACATTATGGAATTACCTGATTCAGCTCTCGTTGTCTATGATAGGATTATTGATAATGAGTCAATTCTGGTTGCTCAATTAGACACTCTTAGACTCGAACTTGATAGCGTACGAGTTGAGTTCGAAGTGAAACAGGATTCTCTAGAGATAGTAAGAATTGCAGAAATGGCAGAAGCTGATTCTTTAGAACAGGTCAGAATTACTGAATTGGCAGAAGCGGATTCTCTAGTAGTTGAAGAAGTAGTCGAAGTCGAAACAGTACAAGACTCACTGGTAATTGAAGTGACAGAGAGTGATTCTACGGCTACAGAAGTAGCAACACGACCAGTATTTGAGGAAAGTCAAGAGTACCGAACAGTAAACAATAAGATTGAGAATATCGAGAAAATATTAGCAGAATATGGCAGTAAGATATTACCTTTCACTTACTTTGTGAAATCATGGATCTTCTTAAATGCCAAATCAGATTCTGTTTCAGCTGAACAGAATTACTCTATCCTTAAGAGCAAATTCCCGGCTAATGAATACACCTATGCCTGTAGTCTAATGCTAATTGGCGAGAAACCTGTATTGGAGTCCCCAATCCATATTAGAGAGCAAGCAATATATGATAATGCTATCGAAATTATGAGTACTAATCCAGACTCTGCGATAGTTCTCTTAAGTCCATTTACTGAAGAAGTTCTTTCAGAATTCTATTTAAGCTCTATCTATACTACAGGATATATTAACTTCGCTGTTAAAGCCGACACATTAGGTGCTGCGACATGGTTTGATAGACTATTAGAAGAAGATACTAAGGATAAGTATAGAGCCAATGTTGCGATTTTCTATAGAGATGGTCAATTCCTCCATTCAGAACCTGATGCAGATGAAGAGATAATAGAGGAAACGGAAAAGAAAGAAGGTGATGGTGAATTCATTGAACCTTCAGAAGACTTCATAGAGCTTGATGAAGAGGTTAAAATCGATTCCTTAGAGGTAATTAAAGAAGAGCCAAAGGAAATTATCAAACCAATTATTATTGAAGAAAAACAGTTATCGGAATAGATGGCAAATAAAGAGATTCTCATAGACTCAAACAGCTGGGTAAAGATATTCCTAATTCTTGTTTCAATAGTGTCCGTAACTATAACAAGTTTTGGTAAGCAATCAGCTATCATAATTCTTACATTGATAGTGCTATCCAATAAGCATATATTAAAGAGCTGGTTTAAAATCACTATTAAGCTCATTCCATTTCTTATAGTATACTTTATCATGGCGATGCTTAGTGGGATAGAGTACCTAACACAGCTCCAGTTTGGAGTTATCTTTATCTATTTTCTCTTTATATCCTGCTTTATCCTTAACTCATTTACATTAAAAGGAATTATGGCAGACTCTGTCGCTTTGAAGAAATCAGAATTATTCAGCTCTACCCTACTCTTTTGTTTAACTACTGAGAAGTTTATTAGTCAATTCATCAAACGGAACACTGAGTTAACCAAGTCCATCAGACTAACTCAAATCCATAAGGGTTTAGAACTTTTTATTAGTAGTTTAGAACTAACCTGGAAAGAGAAAGAAACTATTGGTCAATCTGCACATGAGGATTTAGCTAAAGCATTAGATACACCTTCACGGAGTTTTAAGCATTTTAACTTAATGCTCTTCCTGCTGATTCTATTTGACATCTCGGTGATTACTAACTTCCCTGTAAATTATGATACGATACTTAGTACAATTAGCATATAACGGTAAGAAATACCATGGTTGGCAACGACAGATTAATGCAATATCTGTTCAGCAAGTTGTTGAGGAGGCTCTATCCAGAATAGCCAAAACCACGATAAAGATATCAGGTTCAGGCAGAACAGATGCAGGAGTTCACGCAATTTGCCAATTTGCACACTTTGATTTCCCACTTGATATCCCAATTGAGAGATTCTCTCTTGCTTTGATAACAGCATTGCATACTCCACACATTAGACCTTTAAAGTTCTGGAAAGTACCTTCGGGGTTCAACGCTCGTTTTGACGCATATGAACGTAGTTATAGATATATCCTAACTACTAACAAAACACCTTTCAATGTGGAGCTAAAAAGCTATCTACCAAACCATAAATTGAACCCTGACCTCATCCGGGAATGCTTACCCTTATTTGAAGGGACTCATAATTTTATTGCTTTCTCAAAGCCAAACCCTGATGTCCCCAATACTTTCTGTGACTTAAAGAAGCTGAACCTAGAGATAGATGGACATGATTATATATTTTCAATCACGGCTAATAGGTTTCTACACAATATGGTTAGAAGAATTATTGGGTGTCTTGTAACGATCTCAACCAATGACTTAGACCCAAATCTAATTACTACATACCTTAATAGCATGACCGGAGACCAAAGAATTCTCTTCACTGCTCCTCCGAATGGGTTGTATTTAGTTGATGTTAAATATCCGAATGAAAATATTCAGCCCGTTCACATCGATTCTTTCTAATAGTTCATAAATAACAACTATTCACATATCCTATTATTTTTAAATGAATTTCCTCCAAATCAATATGAATAGAGGGATTACGGCTATATGTTGAACTTAAATTGAGTTTGTATTTAAGGTTTTTTATGTTAACCTAGATACATCTGCGTGTATTTTTTTATGCTAAGTGTCTCTTAAAAATGCATTAACAGTGAATGTGTAAAGATACATTAATTAGTATAAATTTAAAACTTTTTCTTGCCACAATTTATATTATCTTATTATTGTCAGAATAATATAGGAAAGAAAGAAAAAAATGTCAATATGTACATCATGGTAACTCTGTTTATTTATGGTAAATTGACGGTTTAATTAAGGAGTAAGAAATGGATAGGAAAGACGAAATCTTACAAGCTGCAGAAGCAGTATTTGTCCGTTACGGATTTGCGAAAGCAACGTTGGAAGATGTTGCATATGAAATTGGTTTAAGAAAGACTGCGATTTATTACTATTTCGAGAATCGCGACCATTTATTTGGTGAAATGCTTGCTAACAAGTATGAAAACTTGAGAAAAGAAGTTGATGCGAAAGTTCTTAAAGCGACTACTTTTGAAAAAAAACTCGAAGCTTTCTTCATGGTTAAATTTGAACAAGTAGTGGAAGAGCCTGCATTTAACGAGTTATTCAAAATCAGCAACCTGCCAAACAAACATCGAAAATTGTTAGAGAAAGAGAAAGTTCTCAATGTAGCCTTTGAAAAGAAAGCACTAGAAGAGATATATGAAGTCGGCAAGAAAGCAGAAGTTGTTAAAGATATCACTGTTAATGCAATGTATCTACTCATATCCGGTATTCTGTATAGAATTATGGATAATGATATTGCTAAAGATCATAAGTTTAATATTGATAAG
>JAVCCX010000365.1 GCA_030765245.1 Candidatus Zophobacter franzmannii
TCATCATTATAACCAACAACAATGAAGTCTGTAATACCATCACCAGTAAAGTCACCGGTTTTTAGATAGTATGTGTTTTGAACAGCAAACTTAAAAGACCAAACAGGGTCTGTAGATGGACTACTGGTAGATGTTTCATAAATCATTATGTCACCTTCTGTATCAGCAGTTAGAATATCAACACGGTAATCATCATCAAGACGACCAACTTCAATACTTGGAACGAAAGAGTTCCTCTGATTTGTCGGTGAGGTATTTCTTAGTTCTGTGTAAGTATCATATCCGGTACCTTCAGCATTTTTCTTCTTAACATCCCAAATACGCTCTGTAGCTGCATTTCTTAAGACCATCAGTTCATCCACTCCATCTAAGTCTATGTCTCTATAGTATGCACCGGCAGTACCACTTTCTGTGTAACTTGGTGAAGTTATGGGATAATCATTATCACCATGAGATTCATACTGGTAGATTGTATCTAAATTCAGTCCAATAAAATCTAAACCATCTTCATCAGTATTACCGATATCATATGGCCAGAAAGCACTATCAAAGCTATGTGTAACTTCAAGTGAGTCTCCAATCTCATAGATGAAAACATCATCATACGAGTTTGCTATTAGATGCATGCCAACAACTTCAGGTTTACCATTACCATTAAAATCATAAGCTTTTGGAATCGCTACAATTCCATCTCCAACATCTCGTCGATCCCATCCATTTATTGAAGCAGATTGATACACTATTGCTTCGAAATAGTGAGCTACAGAGGATTGACCACAGATATTAGTCGCTGTAATTGTGAAATTATATAAATCTTCGGGCAGATTCTCAGGTAGCTTTACTGTTTGAAGTTCATTTGGGTAAGCAGATGTTGAACTATATACTGTACCCTGTGGATTCTCACATTCAACATTAAGAACAACTTTCTCATTATACAAAGCCTGGAGGAAGTAGTTCATGTTTTCAGCATCATAGCGTGGATATAGAAACACAGTATCGGCGTTCAGTATCGGAGCAGTTCTATCCAATCTAAATGACCTAATAACTCTGTATGATCTATAATTAGTATCAAAAATCTCTAATCTCAATCTATAATTGCCATCAGGTAATTCAGCTAGAAATGGGAAATCATTGATTACATCATTATATACTTGTGTGGTAAATTCTGTCGGTCTATTGTTGTGAGTCACAATGTCTTTCCAATCCAGTTGATTGGGTACAGGCTCAAAAGAGTACATTAGAGTATAATACAAGAAATCATCAGAACTAACTGTACCGATAATTGGGAATCCTTGTGAATAACCTGCATTATCAACAGGAGATACTAACTTCACATCAGGAACACTTTCATCATAAATGAGATTAAATGCATTAAGTTTACCTGAGCCGTAATAGTCATCTCTACCAGCTGATCCGAGGTCATCACAACTTGCTAAAAGTTTTGATCTAACATCTTCAAAGCTCATGTTTGGATATCTAGAAAGCAATAAACTAATGCAACCGGCTACATGTGGAGCTGCCATTGAAGTACCCGATTGATCACCATAAGTATAATTGACACCATCGCTATATGTACTTTTAATAATCTCACCGGGAGCAACCAGATCGAGGTCTGGACCGTAACTCGAGAAACTTGAAAGGTCGTTATCTCTTCCTACAGAACCAACTGAGATTACATTTGCTAGCCTTGCGGGATAACTGAGAAGTGGTCCGGGAGTATTACCTGCCGAGGCAACAACTATAGCACCTCTTTCGTAAGCAAATTCGCAGGCATCTGCAATGATAGGTGAATATTCATCATCACCCCAGCTTAGGTTGATAACATTAGCTCCGGCATTCACCGCATATATGATGGCAGCAGCAGCATCATCGTCCTGCAGATAACCAGTACCTTCGAGAGTTCTAAAACCTGCTCTAACCGGCAATATCTTTGATTCCCAATTAATCCCGGTTACACCAATTCCGTTATTTGAGTTAGCACAAATAATACCACTAACATGAGTACCATGAAAATTCTCATCATTTGTATCATTATCCTGATCAAAATAATCACCTAAAGCTATCTCTTCAAGTTCAGGAGCATCAGAGAAATCCCAACCACAAATATCATCAATAAAGCCGTTTCCATCATCATCGATTCCATTCAAATCATCAGGATCATATACTCCGGTAACGGGGTCCATAACATACCCATCTCCATCGGCATCTTCACCAAAGTTAAGGCGACAGCGTCCCTGCAGGTCAGGATGTGCTCTTAAGAGACCGGAATCAACAACAGCAACTGTTATATTCTCATTCCCTGTTTCAAAGTCCCATGCCTCAGGTAACGCTATTGTAGAAAGTTCCTGACTGTAGTAATAGGTATCATTGGGGATTTTATACAGTTGATTTAGGTTGTTGGTCTGAATATACTCAACCCCATCAAACTCTAAATCACTTAAATCTTCTCTGGTTATCTCAACACCAAGATGAGCAACATAATAGTTCATCCCGGGGATACTAACTCGATTAATACTTCTTACACTTTTGCTTTGAAGATAACCATCAAGCTCTGTAATTCCAGTCCTATTACCTCTTAAAGATAACGGCTCATGAGTCTTGATTATTACTTCACGAGGTGTTACATCTAGTGCAATCAGCTGTGAAGATACAGCTATTAACAAGACTATCATAGTCAGCAGAAACGATGCTTTTTTCATAAATATCCTTAATTAAAATTTATAGTTTATACTCACCATACTAACTGAACCGGTATCATCATTATGAGGAATGTAGGCATAATCAATGCCAATCATTTCTAGCTTAACTCCAGCTCCAAAAGAAAAGTCCTCAGTATCGTAGTTCATTTTATGTCCGGCTCTTAAGAAAAACAGTCCACTATATGAAGCTTCCACTCCAAATGCTGCCCTAAATTCATTTTCAAACTCTTTTGTTGCTCTGATATCAGAGCTAAAGACAATCTGTTCGAGTTCAACTAAATTTGTGATACCCGCTTCAGCTGTCATTGGAAGGTCTATATTTTCCTCTTCCACTTTAGAAGTAGCACCCAAGTTTTTAACTGTTGCATAAAGATTAGTACCTCTGATTGGAGTCTTGTAGATATACCCCACATCAGCAGTTCCGCCCCAACTGGAGGCAGTATCAAGTTTCTCATAAATATAGCTTACATTAACACCTACAAGATGACTCGCAGCCAATCTTACACCCCAGTTCATACTCATTTCTATATCCATTGGGTGATACTCTCCAATCTCGTCTCCTGAAGCATCTCTCTGCTCAATCTTACCGTAGTCGAGATATTTAGCACCAATACCAAAGTGCATATTTCCTTTATTGTTGGAGTAAGCAACAGATGTCAATGAGGTATCGAATATCCAGAAATTCTGGTCAACACCGAATGATCTATTACTATTCATAAGTCCTGCTGCAGGGTTATCCCAGATAACAAAAGCGTTATCAGCGTACATCATCCCTGTCCCAGCCATACCTGCTTGAGCTGCTCCGGTTGTAAGTTGAAGCATCTGAAATCCTGTTTCACCTTCATAATCTGCATTTAGCAGTCCAACACTAAAAACTAAAAGGGCAAGTATCACAAATCTATATTTTCTCATTATTCCTCCGTTATTTCTCTATTGCAAACTTGAGAATCTTTTTCTCGTTTCCGGCCTTCAAAACTGCGAAATACACGCCTGAACTAATCTTACCTGTATCAAGTTGAATCTTGTCTATATTGCTCATATAGGCCTGACAGGCAATCTTATCTTGATATATACAGTTTGCCGCAATGTCAAACACTTTTATCTTAACATCAATATTCTTACTAACCATAATCTTTATCTTTAAGGCATCTCCTATTCCTAACGAGTAAGGATTGGGATAAACATAAACCTCACCCTTTACAAATGTTTTATTACTTGGATATATATTTTCAGGCTCTAACCCGGTATATGAAGCTGTTCTTTGAAGATTCCCGTATTCAGATGACCAAGAGTCAGATGCAAGGTGATTATTGGAATCAATAGCACTTCTAA
>JAVCCX010000218.1 GCA_030765245.1 Candidatus Zophobacter franzmannii
CAACAATATTAAGTTCAGCACCTGCAATTGGGTTTGTACCATCTGTTACAATACCTGAAATTGAGCCTAAATCTGCTGTAGCAAAGAAAAGCTGTACATTAGGTTTAACAGTCATTGCAGTAGCTGCAGGTGGGTTAACAGGATCTGGAGCTGTAGTATCATTTTGATAATATGCAGCTTCACCTGAAGGACAAGCTGTGCTGAACCATGCATCTGTTGATAAGTAGTAATCTGCATCCATAGGTCTTTCAACCGAGATAAGAAGGTTACTTCCACCCCATGCATATGGAGTATCAAGTGTAAACAAATAGTTATTATCACCAGCTACAAAATCAACAGTACCCTGGTAAACCTGAGTAAGATTAGTTGATGGTTCGAAAGCTGTTACAGTTGTATTAGCAGTCTCTCCAATCCAAATATTGATTGGAAGAGCAGCAGGGATATCTGTAGATACGATATTTGCGTGGAAGCTTACAGCTGTAAGTAAACCACCGGCTGTAATGTCAGCAGCAGGATAGATCATCTGAGCTAAGCTACTCTGATAATATAAGTTATAAGGAGCATGATAGTCAAGGTCTGTACCTGTACCGATTGTTACAACAGTAGTTCCAGAACTCTGAACGCTAACAGCCATCATAGCAGTCATGTTATTAGCCATATTTGCATCAGCTGCAAAGTCAACCATGCCATAAATATTAATATCTTCAACAACTGAAGGAGTCCAAGAGAGGTTGAAATCAACCATAGCACCTGAATCAATTGTAGTACCTGTTGCAGTGGCAAGCTCAGTACCGTCTTCAGCCATAAGTTTTACATCATAAGCTGTCTGCTGTAAGTTACCTGGGTTTCTTACAGTTACAGTATAGATAGATGCAATACCATCTGTTGGTGTTGGGCTACCGGCAAGCATATATGCATGTAAATCATTATCAACAGCATATGCGTTTGGTCCCATTACATCATCAACTAAAGTGTAATATCCATAAGCATCGATAGCTCTGAAACGAATATATGAATCGTCTGTCTGTGGATAAGTTTCAAGATCATAAGTTTCCTGTGTGAAGGCTTCTGCATTCATGAGATGAGCAAGCTCTACCCAAGTTGCTCCACCATCAGTAGAAAGTTCAACATAAAGCTCATTCTGATCTGGAGACCACAAAGCTTGTTTGTACCAGAAAGAGAATGAATCAGCTGCATCAGCAGTTAAATCAAGTCTAGGTGTCATTAAGATACCTTCACTTGGTGTTCCAGTTCCTGCATAGCCTGCAGCAACTACACCAGCGTAGGCTTCAGCATTTGCTGTCCACTCATGTCCTGTAACTATTGTATTAGTCCAGTCTGTTGGTGGGAATGTCCCCTCAAATCCTTCTGTGAGAGGTACCGCATACATTGCTGATACCATAATTGTTAGCATCAATGTAAACATTGCTAATTTCTTGGTCATATTTCCTCCTTATGTATTATAAAAATAAAGACCACTCTATTCCAAGTAACTTGGATTTCATTACAATTAAAAAACAATGCTATCTGTCAAATAAATTTTACTTGCCATAACATAATCTGATAGGCTTACTATGGAATAGTATGTCTTATTTTGACTTAGCATCTGCTACTTCTTTCGATTTTCTTCTATGCTCTGTTTTAGTTGAGGCTTCACATGCTCCTCATAACAGGACGGACAGATACTATGACTGAACATCGTATCAGTGTGTTCTGTTATATAAACCTCAACATCTTCCCAGTAGTCACTGTCATTTCTGATTTTCTTGCAATAAGAACAGATTGGAAGTAAGTTCTCCAATCGCTTCACAGTTGCCAGTGCTGTCTGAAGTTCCTTTCTTTGACGTTCTAAGGTTAAGGCAGATTTAACTCTAAGAATTAACTCTGTCTGGCGATAAGGTTTAGTTATATAGTCCATAGCCCCTTTCTCAAAACTCTTCTGCAATGCATCAAGTTCATCAGCTCCAGAGACTCCGGTTATCATTATTACGGGGACATGATTCCAAGCCGGGTAATCCTTGATTCGTTCAAGGACTTCATAACCGTCCATATCAGGCATCAGGATATCAAGTAACACAAGGTCAGGGATTTCATGTTCTATGCCCGCAACAAGATCTTTACCACTTATAAATTGAGTAACATCAATAAAGTGATTGTCTTTAAAATTCCGTTTCAATATCTTCAGATTCAAACGGTCATCATCTGCAACATAGATTTTCATCGAGAGGAGATTCTCTCTATTCCCCATCCTTAACTTCCTCTTTCTTTTGAGTTAAAGCATAATCAAAAAGAGCATCCAAACTTGGGTGTTCTTCTAGTATTTTTACAGCTTCGTTGTACTGTTTATCTAACTCTAAGTTTCTTATATAAGCCTCTGTAGGGCTCAATTTCTTGGCAATAATATCACTTTCCAATGAGATTTCAATGAATGCTCTCGCACTATCAACATCTGTTTCGGTGTACTCAATCTCGAGTTCAGTTGCTTTCTTTAAGAAGTCTTGGAATATTTCATCATTAATCTTGAAATCTTTCGTTACATCGTCACCATTATTCAAAGTATAATCCACAGCGTAATTAAAGAAAGTATTCTTTCTTCTTAATTCAATTTCAAACTTGGTTACCTTATTTCTTTCAAGCTCTATGTCGGGTTTTATACCACCACCCCCATGAACTTCTCTGCCTTGGACAAGAGTTTTATAAACTTCATTATCGATCTCTTCTTCAGCTTCTTTCTTTTCCTCTTCACTAACCTCTTTCCCACGAAGAATCTTATCATTTATCTTCTTATGAATACATCTTCCTGAAGGGATATAGTAATGAGAAACAGTAATCTTGATACCTTTACCCATTGAAAGTGGGAATAACTGCTGAACAGAGCCTTTACCAAAGGTAGGCTTACCGAGCACAAGTGCTTTATCATAGTCCTGCATAGTCCCGGCAAAAATCTCTGCAGCACTTGCTGATGCTTCGTTTACAAGCACAACGACAGGATAGCCTTCTCTTTCTCTATTGTATCTTGTTTTATACTCATTCGTTGTACCACTAGCTCTACCTTTTGTGAATACTACCAGTTTGTCTTTACCGACAAACTCATTCACCATATTCACAGCCTCAGAAAGTAATCCACCCGGATTATACCTAAGGTCTATTACTAGGCCACGGATACCCTCTTGTTCTAAGCCATCCAAAGATGCTCTAAATTCTTGGGTAGTATTGGCATTGAATTGATTTACTTTAATGTAACCAATTCCTGAGTCAGTCTTAAATGCATAAGGCACACTCTGTATTTTTATAATATCTCTAATAATCTCAAAATCTAAAGGCTCCTTAACTCCAGGACGAGAGATAGTGATAACTACTTTAGTACCTTTAGCTCCTCTCATCTTCTTAATGGCTTCGCTAGTACTAACAGCAACTACGGTCTCACCATCAACCTTAACAATCTTATCACCGGCCATGATACCCATCTTGTAAGCAGGAGTACCTTCCATTGGACTTACAACAGTGATATAGTCACCCTTCTTATCAATTCTGATACCAAGACCACCAAACTCACCTTTTGTCCCAGAAGTAAAGTCAGCAAACTCATCTTCACTGAAGAACGAGGTATGTGGGTCTAGTTCTTTCAGCATACCCTCAATAGCACTATCCATAAGCTCTTCATTATCTAATTCTCCAACATAATTTGCTTTCAACTTTTCAATTACCTGATTAAACAGATGAAGATTACTATAGATGTCCTTATTTTTCTTACTCTGTGCATAGAGATAAGCTGTGCGGAAACTCGCAACACCCACGGAGACCCATATTAGTACCAGTAAAAATATTCTTAAACCTCTTTTCATTAAAGACCTCAACCTATGTATTTTATAACTTTTTCTTGTATTAACTCCGAAATTCTCTCAAGTGTTTCGGTGCCATCAATTTTTATTATTCTCTTAGGTTCACGCTCTGCAAGAGCAAGGAAACCATCCCTCACTCTTTGGTGAAACTCTATGTTTTCTTTTTCCATTCTATCGAGACTTCGCTCCGCTAACCTTTTCATACTCTCCTCCACAGTTATGTCAAGAAAGAAAGTTAGGTCAGGTTTTTGTGAGTAGGTTGAATAGTCTATTAGTCGGCTAATCCAATCATAATCAATCTTACGGGCAGCCCCTTGATAAGCTATTGTAGAGTCATAGTATCTGTCGCAGATTACATCTTTTCCACTCTCAAGGGCAGGTAAAATTCGCTGTCCGGTATGTTGACTTCTACTTGCCATATAAAGAAGTAGCTCAGTCTCAGGCAACATCTCATGGTATTCAGGGTCCAATAGAAGGTCTCTAATTTTTTCAGAGATTACAGGCCCACCAGGTTCTCTGGTCAGAAGCACCTCTCCTCGAGTCTTGCTCAGCCACTCTGCTAAAAGCTTAACTTGAGTGCTCTTTCCACTTCCTTCTATGCCTTCGAATGTTATGAATAATCCTCTCAAATTATCTCCCAATATTATAATATAGTGTCTTTTCTAAAATTGTCATTTAAATTCGGGTAATCTACCACAAAGTGAGCACCCCGACTCTCTTTTCTCACCAAGGCAGAACGAACAATCATTATAGCATTTATCGCTATGTTTCTGGTCTCAATTACCTCTTTGCGAACGGAGTTATGGATATAAAAGTTATTAATCTCAGTATAGATATTATCCAGTCTCAAGTTTGCATACTTCAGCAAGCGTCGAGACCGTCTTATTCCGGCATATCCCTGCATAATTCTCCCAATAATCTCTCTTGCGTTCGAGATTACGACCCATTCGGTCTCATTAAAACTTCCTAAATCTTTCCATTCAGGGATTTCTGGGAAAATAACATCATCCTTTAAGCGTGGATTATGTGCAGCTTTATACGCAATCACAGAAGCTTCGAGTAGAGAATTAGAGGCAAGTCGGTTTGCTCCATGTAAGCCTGTACAGGCAACCTCACCAGCTGCGAGTAGATTCCCAATATCTGTCTGACCATCGCATGTGGTTAAGACCCCACCACAGAAGTAGTGAGCTGCCGGAGCAACTGGGATTGGCTCTTTCGTGAAGTCTATTCCGTATTTACGGCATTTTCTATCTATGTAAGGAAAATGCTCTTTCAGCATCTCATGGTCTAAATGGGTTGCGTCAAGATAGACAAATTTATCACTTCTTTTGGTCATCTCTGCATCAATCGCACGTGAGACGATGTCACGAGGAGCTAAACAGCCCTGTGGATGATAGTCATCCATAAACTCTTCACCGTCGGTATTCTTTATTACTGCACCCTCACCCCTTAGTGCTTCACTCACGAGGAAGGTATTTCCTTCAGGTGAATAAAAGGCTGTTGGATGGAATTGAACAAACTCCATATTGGCTAATCTTGCCCCGGCTAATCTTGCCATAGCAATCCCATCACCGGTAGCAATATCAGGATTTGTATTATGGGCATAAACTTGTGAACTACCACCGCTTGCAAGCATAGTCTTCTTCGCTCTAAACACATCAATCTGGTTAGTTTCACAATCCATTACATAGGCACCCCAACAGGATATTCTTGAGATAAACTCGTCAATCTGTGGGATATGATGCTGTGTAATAAGGTCAACTGCCATGTGGTTTTCAAAAATATCTATTTGAGGGTTCTCTCTGCATCTGGCAATCAGGGCTTCCATTATCAAATGCCCCGTAGAATCTGCTGCATAAACGATTCTGTGATGGGAGTGCCCACCCTCTCTGGTTAGACGGAGATTCTCCATACTCATCTGTCTGGAGTCTTTGTTTATGGTGAATTTCGTCCCTAGATCTAATAAGTATTGGATTACTTCAGGGCCATCTTCTATTATCTGACGGATCACCTTTTTCTTACCGAGTTTAGCCCCGGCAATATAGGTGTCATTTATATGTTCTTCAAAAGTATCGTGATTACTGAGAACTGCAGCAATTCCACCCTGAGCATAATCCGTGTTACAGGCATTTATCTCTTTCTTAGTAACAACTGCGACCTTGCCGAACTTCGCTGTCTCAAGCGCAAAGACAAGACCTGCAATCCCGCTCCCAATCACCAGTACATCATAATTTCTCATATTTATTACCAATAAATTCGGTTAGCTCTGATACTTCATAACTAAAGCATCTTCAACCGGATTCCTATAATACTTCAATCGTTTCGCAATAGTCTGAAAGCCAATATTTCTGTAAAGATTAATAGCAGGAATATTTGTCTCTCTTACTTCAAGATAGAAAACCACTACCTTTTCGGTTAGTTTCTTCTGCATCAAATGAGTTATCATCTTCTTCGCAATTCCTTGTTTTTGATATCTCTTTCCAACCCCAACATTGGTTATGGAATACTCATCTAAAACAGCCCAACCACAGACATAGCCAATAATCTCTCCTGTGAGAAGCTCTTTAGCTACAAGTGAATCTCCCTGCTCAATCTCATAAGCAAAGAATTCAGCCGTCCATGGTTCCGGAAATAGCTCTTCCTCTATTTTGAGTATCTCTACGAGGTGCTCTTGCTTCGTCTTAACAATTTCAAATTCCATCAGTTATCCTAATACAAAAAGAGTTGTAAAGTTACATCTAATCTTTCCCAGTAGAGCTAATTCATTGAGAGAGCATAATATAGCA
>JAVCCX010000093.1 GCA_030765245.1 Candidatus Zophobacter franzmannii
CCATCATCAGAGCGTCTTTCCTCTTCAACTATTCCGTTATAGTCATCTCTGTTCTGAGCGTCATAATTCGGCTCAGTGTAGGTTGTGATAAAGCCTTCATAATTTCTGAGAATTACTCTGCCGGGCATCTGAGAAATGATGTAGTTGGGCTGAACCGGAATCTTACCACCACCACCGGGAGCATCAACAACAAAGGTTGGAACACACAGACCGGAAGTATGACCTCGAAGTGATTCTATAATCTCGATACCTTTAGAGATTGGTGTACGGAAGTGAGAGATACCTTCAGAAAGGTCACATTGGTAGATGTAGTAAGGTCTCACTCTATTCTTAACCATCAAGTGCATCAACTTCTTCATCACTTCAACATGGTCATTCACGCCTTTAAGAAGAACTGTCTGGTTCCCAAGTACAACACCTGATTCAGCAAGTTTTCGTAATGCTTCAGCAGATTCCGGGGTAACCTCATTAGGGTGATTAAAATGAGTGTTAAACCAGATAGGTGGATATTTCTTCAGCATATCGCAGAGTTCATCAGTGATTCTCTGTGGTTGAACAACAGGAGTTCTTGAGCCAATCCTGATTATATCAACATGATCAATAGCGTAGATTTGAGAGATTATTTCTTCCAATCTCTTCTCACCAAGGGTAAGAGGGTCTCCACCACTAATGATTACATCGCGAACTTCTTTATGTTGGCGAATATATTCAATACCCTTATTAATCTCTTCCATAGGCATAGCCATATCATTTTCCCCGGCTTTACGACGACGGGTACAGTGACGGCAATACATAGAGCATTGGTCAGTAACCAATAAAAGAGTTCTATCAGGATATCTATGAGTTAACCCTTTAGCAGGAGAATCAACATCCTCATGCAGTGGGTCAGCCATGTCATTTTGTGAGAGAAAGCTCTCCATCACAGCAGGTATAGCCTGCATGCGAATCGGATCATTCGGGTCATCATGGTTTATGAGAGAAAGGTAGTAAGGTGTGATTGCCATTCTAAATGAAAATTCATCATCGGCATACAAAGCTTCTTCTTGTTCCGTAAGGACAATATACTTCTTTAACTGTTCAGGAGTTGTAATCCTATTTCTCAGTTGCCAATGCCAATCATTCCATTCTTTCTCAGTAGCTGTAGTTTTTATATCAATTATCATATTTCACCTCAGTCTATAAGATGGTTAAGAGAAAAGAAAAAGCTCAGAGATTCTGAGCTTTTTCTATTTATAATGAATTTAATTATCTGTATATCTGTCTTTGAACAACTGCATAAGCACAGGATTGCGTTTAAGCAGATCAAGAGAAATAGCTGCATGGTTATGAGCATAGCCATTACCAAGAATCATGTCAACATCAGCACCGATACCTTCCGCACCGAGAGCTGCTTTGGTGAAACTTGTAGCCATTGAGAAGAAGTAAACAATACCTCTATCTTTACAAGCCATGATGGTTCCCATCTCTGTGTTATCAACATTCACAACATTAACAACAAGGTCAGCCATCTTACCATCTGTAAGTCTGGAAACAATCTCTTCAATCTGAATAGCATTTGTTGCATCAGCCATCTCTACGATGTCACAACCAGTTGCTAAGCTTGGTTCAATGCTTCTTGCACTGTGAACAAGTCCGATAACCTTACCGGAAACACCAACTCTCTCTTTTGCAACAGCGTTACAAAGAACACCTGATTTTCCACCGGCACCAAGAACAACAACAGTGTCACCTGGTTTTGCAAGTCTTTCAACCTGTGCAGGAGCACCGGCTACATCAAGAACTGAAAGGGCAAGATTCTCATCCATGTCAGCAGGTAATTTAGCATAAATACCAGTACTGAAAAGGATAGCCTGACCTTCAATGTCGACCTGATCTTTATCAAGATAGACTTTCTTAACCTTATCTACTCTAAGTGGAGTAAGTGAAAGAGAAACAAGAGAAGCAACTGTGTCGCCAACCTTAACTTCATCGTTCATTTCAAAGTTTGGTCCTAATTGAGCAACACGGCCAATAAGCATTCCGCCTGAGCCAGTATCTTCGTTTTTATGTTTTCCTGTTCTAGTTGTAAGATCAATAACATGGTCAGCAAAAGCCTGTTCTAAGTCATCTTTATGACCTTGAGCAATAAGCTTTTCTTTAATCTGATGGAAAGATGCAGAATCCACATTAAGGCGGATTACATCAATTAACATTTCGTTATCCCAAATCTCACTCATATCATTGCTTAAAACTCGTGCAGGTTGTGGTAAAACCCCTTGTGGCTCAACAACTCTATGTGTGCCATAACGATTTCCATTAGTTTTCATTTGAAACCTCCGTATATATTGAATTTTTATTGAATTTCACAACAAATTTCTGCACCTCAGAACTCTGTCAATATAATTCCCTCTGAATGAGTGTAAAATCTCTTATTGTAACCAATTAAAGGTGTTGTCATACCTTCTCAATGATTATTCATTGACTTAATATATTAACTATGAATCCCTGCCAATATGAAGCTATATATTATACTATTACTAATTCTTGTTAGTTCGTTACTCTACAGTGTGAAACCTGAAAAGATAGAGATAACTCACAAAGCAATCGCTGAGATATCGGGGATTGAGATGTTACCCTGTTGTGACTCATTAGTGTTTGCAGTGAATGACTCAGGTAATCCTTCCGAAGTTTATGTACTTACGCTTAGCGGCAAGGTCTCACAGATTATACCCATCCCAAAGCAATTCAAGAATAATGATTGGGAAGATATCTCCGCTGCTCAGATTGGTGAGCCAAATCAAGGTGTGCTTTTCATTGCCGATACCGGTAACAACAAGCTTTTGAAGACTTCCTACGAGATTGTTCTTTTATTCGTCACTTTCAAATGTGGTGAGGACATCCCTGTCCAAGTTGATAGTCTTAAAAGCATTAAATTCACAATGGATAAGAGCGCATATGATGCTGAGACTCTACTCTATGATACCCA
>JAVCCX010000408.1 GCA_030765245.1 Candidatus Zophobacter franzmannii
AAGTTTACTCTTTAAATGAGTTAAAAAAACTTTAGTCATCATAATTTGGTTTCTTCAAGAATGGGAGAATCAGCGATAACATCTCCTGGATATTAACAGGATTAACAGAAGGTATCGGGAGAACATCAGAAATAAATAGTAATGTGTTTACTTATAATACCATTCCCGGATGGACTTGCACTATAATACCATTCCCGCCCCACACTTCGTTGCGGTGCAGGTCTGGCATTAAGCTACTTGTGACGATGGGGCGAGAACATCTGGAATAAATAGTAATATGTTTAGAGAGAGTAAACATGAAACCTACCACCATCTCAGCGACAACAGGTGCATTATGATGGATATCCTAATAGTAGAACTTCTGTGTCAGTAGGAAGTTCTTTTCCGGTAGAAAACCTATAATCACTCCCAAGGATTGATGAAACTTGTTTCTCATATTGAGAGTCAGACTCTTTATAATAATGGATTTTTAGCATATCGGAATCACCCGAATTATGATTATGCTCTCTTGCGAGAGTTGATTTTATTTGTTACAAATCCGGCTATCTGTTTCTTCTCCCATTTCTCGAGTCCAATGAACCAGGTTAGAGTTGCATATACAATTCCGATTACAACACAATAGAGGAAGATAGTCAAAAGACTCTCTGGATAACGCCAAATAAATAGGCCAATAGCCATACTTAGAACTAATGCACCAACAAACAAAGTCCGTTTTACCGATAGATTGAAATACTCTTTGATGGTAACTCCTGAGAATTTGATGGCAGCAGGAATGTTGTAAGCGAAGGCAAGAATGATATTAGGTATAAAAGTACCAAGTGCTACACCAACTATATTAAAGTTCTCAATGGTAATGCCATAAAGAGTGATTGTCTTTGGCATAACATGTAGTAATAAAATACTCAAGCCGAGGTTAGCAAAACACTCTATTAGAGCTACTTTTGTGAGAGTCTTCTGCTTGTTGAGCATTAGAAGAATATACACTGAGCTACTTCTAAAGAAGAGCAATACATACATTGAAACCAGCAATATCACTGCTATCACAACACCCAATGGGTCTTCAATCTCTAACCAGACTTTGAGTAGTGGTTTAACGAACACTAACAATGGAATTAAAAGCATTGTTGAAATGATACCCATCAATCTGTTAGATTGGAGCATGACTTCTGCCAATTTATCCTTATGCCCCGCAGCATTAAGAGAAGCTGTGATTGGAGACAAGCTATCCAGGAATTGGGCTGAGAAATTTCGAAAGGTTTCGGTGATTTTAGAGGAAATTTGATATATAGTAACCAGCGCAACTGAAGAGAAGATTGAAATTACCATTTGGTCAGTTCTAAATATAATCATATTAGTAAATGTTATCAGATAAGCGTACATTGAAAAGCCCATGACCTGCTTCATAATAGATTTATCATAATACTTAGGAGATATCTTCATTTCTTTTAGTTTGTAGAAAGCTGCTCCTGCCATCGCCATATTTCTTATAAGACTTACCCCCACGCTCCAAAATGCCATCTTCAGAAGGGGCTGGGACATCTTGACAGCAATGAGAATTCCGATAAAGTTGAGAAACATTGCTGATACCTGGATTACATTTCTTATGTGTAGAGCCTGCATTCCGCGCAATACTTCAGTAAAAAATCCGAATGGAAATGTAAAAGCAGTTCCTAAACCAAATACTATAACAACGAAATAATAATACTGCTGATTTGCTACATCAAATTTGAAGATATTTTGAAGATTGGCACCCAAAAGAAAGGTCGCCAGGATTATAACTAAACCCAAGAAAGCATAGTTGAAGAAAACTGTACTAACAACTCGATTGAATTTATCCCAATCCTTTGTTACGATAGTTTCACTTGTATATTTCTGGATTGAGGCACCAAAGCCAAAGTCAAGGAGAAGAGAATAACCGAAGACTGACCACATTAAAGCCCAGAAACCATAGCTCTCAGTGTCAAGTCCAAGAATTAAAGCACGGGTCATGAAGATGGTGATTACCATCCCCATGACCATCTTTATATAGTTCGAAAAGGTGTTTATTATTAAACGCTTTCTTAAGCCTGAACCTGTCATAAATTATTCTTTGTCTACTGCTTCCATACCAGTATGAGTTTTCATAATATCTTGTCCGCGAAAGAGATCAAACTCAACTCTTCTGTTAACAGGATATACCATATCCACACCATCAACATTATAGGTTTCAACTTCTCCATCAGCAAAAACGCGTAGTCTTGTTTTAGATATACCGTTCTTGATAAGATAATCCATTACAGCCTGTCCTCTCTCAAGTGAGAGCCCTCTGTTATACAGAATATTACCACGAGAATCAGCAAATCCATGGACATCAATTTTAAAGTCTAGATTTGCTTTCAACATCTCAATAAATGGTTGTAGCTTTACTTCCTGAGTTGGTTCAATTCCTCTCTGATCAAACTTAAAATAGATAACAGGAGCGATGTAGGCAATCTTTCTCTCAACTATCTTTTCAAGTGTATCAATCTTAGTAATTACAATTGGACCTCTCTTAGGAAGTGGCTTAATACCATCATCATCGTCAGTATAATCTTTGAATTTTGGTGGTACATTCATATAGATTGTCATCATTTCAGGAATAGGTGGTACAGAAAGATAGAGGTTCTGAGTCCACTGATTACGGTGAAATGGTACAGCCCTAATATTCAACATACTTTCTTCTGAATATTGGATCTCTGTACGGAATGGTGTTTTACCAACTTTCCGGTCATTGATGTAAATCATAGCTTTCGTTGGTAAGGTTCTGATAGTTACTTCTTCAACAAAAGTTCCATCCTGAATATCCATAGATTTCTTAAATGGTGCAACGATGTTGGAACATGAAAGCATAATTGTCAAAACAAGTGAAACAAGAATCCATCTGAATAATTTACGCATAATTTATAACCTCTTCTTGCAGTACTTTTTCTCTTAGTTCATTAACTCTATCTAAATTATATTTATTTTCAATTTTTAACTTCGCATTTTTGCCAACTAATTTCATTCTGTCAATATTTCCGTGCAGGCTCGCCACAATCTCGGTCATTTCTGTTGAGCTACCCTGAGGAATTAAGTATCCATCAACACCATGTTCGATAATCTCAGATGGCCCGTATTTATCAGTAGCAATGACAATACACTCATGTGCCATTGCCTCAATGACCACTCTTCCAAAAGTCTCAGTAGCTAAGGTTGGCATCAGTAAAATATGATGCTTAGCATATTCCTGATAAATATTACTTACTCGACCAATGTAATGTATTCTATCCTCAAGCTTGTATTGCTTTACCAAATTCAAACATTTTGATAGATATTCTTTATCGCCATCTCCAAATATATTGAATTCAAAGTCTAAATCAGGATTTACTTCAGAGAGGTTTCTCAGACTCTCAATACAGATATCAAGACCTTTTTCCCTATCAATCCTACCAGAATACATTAGCTTAAGTATGCCATCGTCTTTAGAAACTTCGTTAACACTTTTTAAATCAACTCCTCGACCAATCACTTGAAGCTTCTCTGGTTTAAGCTCAGACTGTAAAACCTCAGCCATCCATTGAGAAACAGCGACCACATTACTCCATTTAGGTTTACCGGAGACAGTAAAAGGTAAAACTTCTTTCGCAAATCTCTTAAATCTATCCTTAATTCCACCCTGGAGGTATAGTCGGTACCAGAAATCTCCGAAATCAAACACAATAGGCTTTTTTGACTCTTGAGAAGCAAACATAGGAGCTAATGAGATCCCTTGTTGGTTCCATAAGTATATAACATCAGGATTAATATCAGAAATTGTCTTCTTAGTTAACTCATAATTAACTCTTTCGACATTATGCTTCTGCTTATACCCGCCTGCAATGTAATCAATATACATCAAGGATCGATTAACTTCATAGTTATCGATTCCCTCTGATTTGATATGATCAAACTGATAGTCGCCGGTCAAAACAATAACTTTATGTTTTAAGTCTAAATAGTCACAAGTATCCTTACAGGACATTTCATATCCCCCCTTACTATAGGGTGGGAAATAGTTAGTGACTATAAGAATTACCACTATCTGTACTTCCTTAAAATATTCCTGGAGAAATTGCTTAACTGATACCTTGTAGTATTAAGAGTACCTGAAACATAAGCTTTAAAAAATTCTGAACTCTTATTTCCCCGGTACATCGCTTTTGGAATTGGAGGTAATACATAACCCTGAATTCTTGACCACTCAAGTAATTCTTGGATTAAATCGTAATACCTCAACATTCGGGTATTCCATCCAACCCAAGGTTTCTGAGCTAATCCAAAGTGAACCAAATAGGGTGGGGTACCCTGATCTAAAAGATATTTAGAAACTACAGGAATCTCTTTGGCAAATGCCATTATTGAATTTAACACAGATTCATCTGTCATTGAATATGCTGGGTCTTTTTTATTATAAACATTCACTAATCTACCCGGAAGTACTTTTAGCATCTGATCCTGCCACTTATAAATGAAAGGGAAATTGTCTCTGTGTATGACGAAACAATTAGTCTGACATACGGTATCAAATCGAGACTCTTCTCTCTCTCCAACATTATATCTCCAAGTGGATAAAACTTCTTCCGGTATTGAGCCAACTCTATCAGTTTTTCTATAGTAATTCCTATAAACAGTTCCATTTTCTTCTTTCTCTCTGAACCTAATCTGGATTCCATCCTCAGATGTAACAAGCATATCTGTTACATCATGGGTTACTATACAGTCGGCATCCATCCAGATTACCCAATCAGTTTTCGCAGAGAAAATAGCTTGAGGTTTCATAATACAAACACATTTATCACCTGGATTCTCTCCCTCTACAACCTCAACATCCGGGAATTGACTAAGATAACTAATCTGCTTCTCATTGAAGTCATATACACTCACAACAATTTTTGCTTGAACCTTAAACTTTCTAAGGGACATGACAAGAAGTAATGCTCCCCAAATATAGTTAGCATCGCATGCTGTGACAATCGTTTTATCTGTGTTCATCGTTAGCTTGTTAATCCTTTTATTACATCTGCAAGATGCTTATCAGGGAAGAGATCGATTCCCGCAATACTCTTGAGAAGGTACATTAGAACGAAAAGTAGCACGAGTATCAATACGGTTGAAAAAAGATAAGTAAATATCTTTGCAACTACAACAATACCTTTATCTACATCACCTTTATCAAG
>JAVCCX010000192.1 GCA_030765245.1 Candidatus Zophobacter franzmannii
AGCCTTCTCTTTATCCCTCGATCTCCTGAACAGATTGAAGAACTCAGACACAATCAATTGCTCAACAAACAGAGGGAAGAGGAGATTGCCAGAATCCAGCAACTCATGCAAGGGATGGCAAAAGACCTTATCAAGGATTATAGTACTGACCAGATGGCAATTCTGCAGGATATATACAGGGCTCATTTCTCGGGACAGGAGTATAAGTATCACCTTGAGTTGAAGCACTATAATAAAAGTTTGGATGAGAAAGAGATAATTTATGAGCTACTAACCAAGGCTGGATTGGTTTCTCCTGCCACAGATAGATTTGTAGTACTTTCCGGACTTAAAACAGACTTTAGTCAGGAACAAATTACAGCTTCAGAGAAGATTTCTCCATACGAACATCAGACCAATAGAGAAATAATCCAACACCCTGTCTGCTTCAGCATTGATGATGCTGGAACAGTTGAGATTGATGATGCTATTTCATTTGAGAAGAAAGATAATATCATAGAAATTGGTATCCACATTGCTGATGTGCGAAACTTTATTACCAAAGATTCAGTTATGGATAAAGCTGCACGACATCGAGGCTCAACAATCTATCTCGAAACAGGTGGCATTCCAATGCTCCCTTCAAATATCTCATCTAACTATTCTAGTTTGATTGCAGATGAGACTCGCCCGGTAGTTTCTACTATACTTAGCTGTGATGCTGAGACCTTTGAAATCATAGATAGTAGGCTGAGTATTAGTGAGATTGTGGTAAAGGACAGACTTACTTATCACAAGGCAGATGACATTTTAGAAAACCCCAATGATGAGATTGGAGAAGCTTTAGCGTTAATTGAGCAAGTGTGTCTAAAACAGAGACAAAGCAGATTCGATAATGGTGCTATAGAGATTTTGAAACCTGAAATCAACTTCAAAGTTAATGGTGACGAAATCCAACTCATTAAGATAGATAGATGGTCTCGCAGTAGAAGGCTAATCGGTGAGTTGATGATACTAATCAACAGCTTAGCCGGGAATTATTGTAGTGATAATGACATCCCATTGATGTATAGAGTCCAGGATGAGCCTAGTGAAGGAGTTTCTGATTTAGGTGATGTAGATCACTATGATCCTGTCAAAACAGACAAGCTGATTAGGTTTATTAGACCTTCCCGACTTTCTTCTATTCCTACGAAACATTGTGGATTAGGTTTAGATATTTATACTCAAACGAGTTCACCTATTCGTAGATTCCCTGATTTGGTTATCCAAAGACAAATTGCTTCAGCCATAGAGGGTATAGATTTACCTTACAGTGGTGAGGAACTCTTTCAGATTCTTGCTGAAGTTGAAGAGACACTTCGAGCGCATAAGTCCATTTATCAAGATTCAAGCAATTACTGGTACATGAAATATCTTCAACAGTATTGCATTGATAAGCATTTCCCTGCAACAGCTGTATATGGAAACAATGATAAAGTTACATTTGAACTGGATGAATACGGGAAGAGGACAACTATCAGTGTACCGGGTGGAAATATTGCACTTGGTGAAAAGGTAGTTTTAAGAATTGCGGCTGTTGACCCGGATAGAAGTATTTTAAAATTTATGATTGACTAAGTCTTCCAACTTTGCTCGTTGGTTAAAGCTTTGTCGTATCGGGATTTACCCACTTTAGTTAACAATATAAAAAACATATAGAGGAACACATGAAAAAAGATCTAAATCCTCAGGAAAACTACCAGAGAACGCGTGATTTATGCGGATGGGTTCCTCGCCATGATGCTACTCGTAAGACCTACGAAGACATTGGTTTCATGAGTGGACTTGAAGTGCATCAACAGCTCAATTCTAAGAAGAAACTATTTTGCCGTTGCCCTGTTGGTATTTACCAGGACTTTGAAGACTACGATACCGAAGTTGTTAGGCATATGCGCCCAACTCTTAGTGAATTAGGGGAGTATGATGGAACAGCTCTCATGGAGTTCAAGACTAAGAAAGAGATTGTTTACCGTCTTAAGAATATTACTACCTGTACTTATGAGTTAGATGATACTCCACCTTTCCCTTTGAACAGAGAAGCTCTTGCTATTGCTACCGAGATTTCACTTTTACTTAAGCAGAATATCGTAGGTGAGTTCCATATCACCAGAAAGCAATATCTTGATGGCAGTATCCCAACTGGTTTCCAAAGGACCGGAATCATCGGCATTGAAGGTGAGATTTTCCCAGAAGGTCGTAGAGTTGGTATCATTCAAGTGAGTATAGAAGAAGACTCCTGTCGTGAAGTGTCAGACATTGGTCATAGACGCGTTTATACAACTGATCGTCTTGGGATTCCACTTATAGAAGTTGTTACTTATCCGGACATGAAAGAGCCAAATGAAGTTGCAGCCGCAGCTGAGTTTATTCGCTATCTGACCAGAAGTACCGGTAAGGTTAGAGTCGGTATTGGAGCGGGTCGTGAAGATGTGAATGTTAGTGCCACCGGTGGTACTCGTGTTGAGATTAAGGGTGTAGCTCATATTAGTTGGATCCCTGAACTCACGCATAACGAAGCATTCAGACAGAGAGCTCTTGTCCATTTAGCAGAAGAGATTGCAAAAAGAAAGTTAGATATAAAGACTTGGGATATAACATCAAAGACTATTGATAGTGCTCATGTAGCGCCATACCTACTTGAAGAGATATCTCTTGAAGGATTGGATGTAGTCACAGTGAATCTTCCCGATTTCAAGGGACTTCTCAGTTGGTTTACTCAACCTGATCAGTGCTTAGCAAGTGAAATCAGCCAAAGACTGAAGGTTGTTGCTTGTCTTGAACAACCTAACATGACTCATTCTGAAGCTCTTAAACCACTATTTGATATTAAATCAATGGAGCATGTCGCTGAGCTTTTAAATGCCGGTGATAACGATGCTCAAATCATTTTCTTCGCCCCGAAAGATGACATCCCAACTGCTCTCGAGACTATCAAAGAGCGTTGTCAGATGGCATTTGCTGGTGTACCGAATGAGACCCGTAAGTCTTTCGCTGATGGAACTACTATCTTTGAAAGAGTTCTTCCCGGTGCTGATAGAATGTATCCTGATACAGACTCAGCTCCTATTCCGATTGAAGAGAAGTTTATCGAGGATATTAGAGAACAACTTCCGAAACACCTTCAGGAACAGATTGCCCTTCTCCAGGATTGGGATGCTCCTGAGGATACATACAATTATCTTCTTAGAAACAATCTTATTCAATGGATTGAGGTTATTACAGCAAAGTTTGGGATTGAACCTCACAGAGTTGTTACTCTATTTGGACATCGTTTGAAGGAACTTGAGCGCAAGCATGACGGGATGATTGGCTTAGATAGCATTCTCGCAATGTTCGACTTCATTGCTGAGAACAAACTCAACTTTGAGTATGCATATGAGTTACTCAAAGAGGTTTATCTGAACCCTAAAATGCCAATGGATGAATGTGCTACTCTTGCCGGACTTGTCATCCTTGAACCGAATAAGGTTGAAGAGACTATCTATAAGATGATTGAGGAGCGCAAAGAGCTTCTTGATGAGCTTACACAAGAGTGTGGGATAAAGTATGTAATGGGAGATATCCGTCGCAGAGTTATTGGTAACCTGCCGATGGAGATGGTTTACGAAATCGTTGTTTCAGCTTTCAAAGGTAGTGAGGAGGAATAATGGA
>JAVCCX010000071.1 GCA_030765245.1 Candidatus Zophobacter franzmannii
AACAGTTTCAAATGATGACCATGTTAACAATTTACCAAATGTTATGGATGTGAATAACTATCCTAATCCTTTCAATCCTCAGACAAGTATTGCCTACTCAATCAAGAAGAGTGGTGATGTGAAACTTAGTATCTATAATGTGAAAGGACAGAAAGTGGAAACCCTTGTAAATGAGAACCAACTTGCTGGTGAACATACTGTCGTATGGGACGCAAGCTCAAGTGCAAGTGGTGTTTACTTCATGCGTCTTGAAAGCGGAAGTAGTGTTGTTACTCGCAAAATGATGATGATTAAATAAATTTAGATCCCTAAATGAGAGGTGCCCCTGAGAAATCAGGGGCTTTTTTATGATACCAAGTTATTACTTGACCTTTAAAATATAAATTGCATATCATAGCCATATTCAAGGAGGATAGTTTGAAAACTTTTCTATTTGCATGGAACCCGAATAACTGGGATTGGAAAGATTTAGGAAATGTATTGCGTATATTAGAACAAAATGGAGTATATCGAGAACCAACGAGTGTCCAAAGCCACAGGAAAATTAGTGTTGGGGATAGAGCATTTCTAATGAGATTAGGCAAAGAACCTAAAGGAATTATGGCTTCGGGTTTTGTAGCTTTGCCACCTTACCAAGCTGAACATTGGGATGGTAGTGGCAAAATGGTATATAATGTTATGATTGACTTTGAGTTAATTCTTGATCCAAAAAAGCAGGAATTACTTGGTAAAGACATACTAAATAGTGGTTTATTAGCTGAATTTGATTGGAGTCCAAGAGGATCAGGTGTTGAGATAAGACCCGAAGTAGCTGATGCATTGGAAAAGAAATGGTTTGAGTTTATATCTAACAATAAACATCTAGTAAATACTCTATCTGAAACTTCACTTTATACTGAGGGTAGCTCAAAGAAGGTTACAGTAAACCACTTTGAGCGTAATCCATATGCAAGGGAAAAATGTATTGAATACTATGGCTTGAGTTGTTCAGTTTGTGGTTTTAACTTCCAAGACGTGTATGGTGAAATTGGGAAAGGTTTTATTCATGTACATCACTTAGAGCAAGTTTCAGATATGGGCTCAGGAGAAGCAACAGACCCGATAAAAGATTTAAGACCTGTTTGCCCCAACTGCCATGCAATGTTACATAGTAAAAAGAACCCCTATTCAATTGAAGAGTTAAAAAAACAGCTTATTCAAAAATGAAAAGACAGGCTCAAACGAACCTGCCTTTACACTATATATTAAGCTTCTTACAGCTTCTTTGTTAGCTCTTCGAGTAACAACTCAGGTTGTTTTTCATTGAGGACATAGAGATTTAGTTCAAGGTTGTTCTTTGCAAGGAGCTTCTTCACTTCCTGGACAAAGATACCTTCACCCTCAACCTTAGTAGATTCGGCAAGTAGTTGAGCATAACTCTCAGTATCATTCACACCTTTCCAGTTTTCACCCTTAGTAACTTTATTCAAACCACAGCAGGGGCTTCCTTCCACAAAGATGATACCATCTACTTCATAGCCATTATTCAGATAATCCTGCACTTGCATCAGGATTGGTTTGAAAATCTTACGGCAATGTTTACGAAAGATAGGGAAGTCAAACTGGTCACGGACATGAGCCCAGCGAGAGATACCGAAGTAGGACATTTCCGGACATGGGAGTTGAATAAGGCCATAGCCTTTCTCAATGAGCAGGTTCAGAATATCAGACTGTGCTCCCGGAACCGGGTCTTTCCCCTCCACTTTTGAGTTTACATTCAAGATGCAGTGAGAAAGCAGAATTATCTTCTTAGCCCTGGTAGCCATTTAGTCCTCCATCTCATCAAGATACTTGTTGAACTCTTCAGTTCCCGGAACAGCAAATCTACCGTTTCGGATAATATCAAGTTTCTCACCTTTAGGAGTAATTGCTGTAATGAAACCAAGTTCCTCATAAGGTAGAGTTATATCTGTATGCACACTTGTATAAGCTTTCTGGGGATCTTCATTACGCTTGCATGACATCTCGTTCTCACGAGCAGTAACCTCTTTCCCATCAATCGGATTGTATGTCGGGAAGTCCTCTTCCCAACTGAAACAGGTATCACCGATAGCGAAATGTGGTCCCATTTTCTCAATAATCAATACCGGCAGAACATCAAGGATATCAAACTTCTTAGCCATTACATGGGCAAGGGTGTTAGTTCCAATTGCGAACTCACCGATAGGGAGGGTTTTATGTGGGAAGAGAAGGTTCTCTTCGATATACTTTCTATTCTTCTCTTCATCTTCATTATTTGTGCAGGAATAGTCTGAAACGAATCCATCTTTGAAGGTAAGCTTAAGGTTTTCATACTTTAAACCACCAAGGAAAGTTTCTTTGATATGAAGTACACCATCAGTACCGGTTAACTTAGGAGAAGTGAACACTTCACCAACCGGGATATTCACATCAGCACCACAGTTTACAAAGTTAGAATGCTTTGTAGGGTCTTCAAGTTTCTGCATCATAACCATAATGTCTGTTTCGTTGCCATCCGTGCCCATTACATGAACTTTCTCAGCACGATCAAGTCTATCGACTATCTTCTGTTGAATTGCTTCCCATTTCTCTGTATCTAGCATATTCACTTCAGCAGTTGCCTCGTAAATCTCTTCAAATTTCTCTCCAATCTCTGGAGTTGGGAAACCTATAATACAGAAGCTTGTTTCATCTCTTGGGATATATTTCTGAATAATCTGATTACTCTTGATTCTGGAAACTTGCCTAATCTTCTGTTGTTCCGGGGAATACTTTAGGCATTCCGTTTTCTGCTCAGGATTAAAAGGCTTTTCGCCGAAGTTATCGAAATAGACAGGCCCACCGTAAACAGAAAGCACATCTTCACTTGCAGCACACTGCCTTTCAAACAATTTACTCATACTATCTTCGATTTCCTGATTATAGAAGAAAGCATTGCTGAATCTGTTATCGTAATTGTACTGTTTATTGGGAGATGTTGAGGAAACTCGGGAGTAGAAAGCTTTCAAGTCGTACTTAGTCAGCTTTTCAGCAACAGCTCTGGCTAATCTTTCTTGCCCAAGACTATAGATAAAGTTAAAGCTCTTCTTCTTGGTTAAATCTTTTCTACTTAATTCATATCCACGGACAAAACCTTTGGCAGTGCATTCAGCGAGTTGTTGAAGTTTATCTTCAGGATAACTACGCATAAAGTCTGCAATCTTAAGCTCATTTTCAGAGATGTATTTTCCATATTGATAAAGATAACGA
Organism: Candidatus Zophobacter franzmannii; assembly: GCA_030765245.1. Taxonomy (GTDB): domain Bacteria; phylum Cloacimonadota; class Cloacimonadia; order Cloacimonadales; family JAFGVF01; genus Zophobacter; species Zophobacter franzmannii. The sequence continues at coordinate 3,250 of JAVCCX010000071.1, forward strand.
TTATCTGAAAGGTCGGCATTCTTAATAACCTTGTAGTTCTTTCCATATTCAGGAGTCCATTTAGATCTAAAAGACATGAGCAGGGCCTCTTCATCAAGGTCATTTATAGCTTTTACAATGTGTGCCTTGAGTGATTCATAATCATCTGCACCGGCCTTAATTAAGGCATCCATCTCAATTAAATTGTTCATCCATTTAAGATTAAGAAAGTTTTTTTGAGAAAATACATAGAGCTTAAAATTGAAGAAAGTAGAGTAGTAGAAAGTTAGCATCTGTCCCATTCCGGCACCAAATTCTTTTACTGCATAGGTTGGGTTCAGCATGCTATTTTCATAGTTTCCAGGAGCTAATTCTGAAAACATGTCAGAGTTAAGTTTTTGTAACTCTTCAAGTGAATGCTTTTTATAGTATTCATCGTCAAATTCAAGCTCGAGTTTCCTAGCTATTAATGCTTCTGTAGCGCATTTGTTGATAAATTGTATAAGCTTGGAATCTGAGTTCCTATTTTCCAGTTGAATCTTTTCGAGTTTCGCCCAAGCATTGTTACATTGCTTTGCAGTTTCTTCTCTTTTCCGGGCATAGAATTCGTTTAGTTGCATAAAACCCTCCGATATGTTTTTTATTATTTGCCTAATCAATCTAATAAATCACATTGTAAAGGAATATTCTCAAAGGTAACATTCCTATGCATATAAAAACGGGTCATTTCTGACCCGTTTCAATTTATCTATTTCGTAGGGGTGGGCTTATTTACGATGTCTCATTTGGGGAGCATCTTGACATTCTTCTTTGATTTTCTTAAGCTCTTCTTTCTGTGCATCATTCAGTTTATTATAAACTTTTTCCATAACCTTGATTCGGTTCTTATGCAATTCACCTTTGGCATTTGTTAAGTCATCAGATACTTTCATTGCTTCTTTAAAGTTTTGAAGTTTCATATGCTTGTGCATATCCATTTGAAGAATTTCGATAGCAGCATTGGCCGTGATAGCCTTTTTCTTACTATCTTCAAGGATATCTCTTATATCTTTGTCTTGAGTATCAGTTAAATCAAGCTCCTCAAGAACTCTCATCCAACCATCATGTTGCATACCCTTCTTCCTCATGTCGTGATTCATTCCTGGTTTATTCATGTGTCCTTTTTGTTTCATCATTCCGCTTTTACCATCGTTCCAATTGACATCATTACAGCCATTTCTGTGCATTCCTTGAGCGAATATTGTGGTTGCGAGTAAGAGTGTAAGGGTCAATATCAGTATTATTCTTTTCATTATTTCCTCCGAGGTTTATGATTTCTTTCACGAAATCTTTTTGTGTGGCGATCAAACATCGCCTGGTATTTCTTAGTTTGTTCTAAAGTAGAAGTTTTTCTCACTTCTATTATTTTATCAGACATACAATTAGACATTGTCTCTGATTGTACTGCCATTTTAATCTTAAGTTCTTCCAGTTTATCGTAATCAGGAGTCTCAGTCATGAGTTCTTTAAAGAACCCTTTCTTCAAGTCTCCCATTGTTTCCATATTATTCTTAATTGAATCTGTCATAAACTTATCCCGCATCTCATTAGGTATTCCACCCATTTGAGGGTCCATTTCAGATCCCTGCCTTGGTGGTTTCTGGAAAGGGTGCGGAAACGGTTGATGGTGCAGTTTTGATATTTGTACTCCTCGATAGATAAAAGCACTTATAAAGGTAAGATTAAATGCCAAGGAGATTATTACGATTATTTGTAAGGTTTTCTTGCTCATCTTTATTCTCCCATCAGCGAGCTATAAAGAAATGCATCATCATAACTATCCATTATTGATTGTTCACTTTTCACAACAGTTGCTGTACTTGAAGTTGACCAGATAGCAGTAAAGACTCCTAGATAGAGCGAAAGGGCAATGCCTAGTCCATAAGAAACAAACTTTAGGCTAAACCTATGCTTAGATTTTGCATCCATAGCTCTTGCTTCAGCAAGGATTCTTGTGGAAAGGTATTGTGGAACTTCGTTATCAGGAGTTGAGTGCATAATCTGATTAAGCTTCTTGATCTGTGCGATTCTCATACTGCAGGTAGAGCATTCGCTAAGATGATTCTCAAAACTCTCTTTCTCAGTGAGCATCATCTCATTATCAAGATACCGGTAAACAGCTTTTTCATTCATTTTGCATTTCATTTCACAAACTCCTTATTTACTAAGACATCAGAGAAAGAAATTTCCCTCTCTATTATTTTTCTTAATTGCTTTTTTGCTCTAACTAATTTCGATTCTACAGCTTTAACACTGCATCCGAGCTGTTCTGCAATTTTTTTATATCTCAGCCCTTCATAGTACTGTAACTCTATTACAACTGCCAGTTTTGCAGGTAGTTGTTTTACAGCTAATTTGACGATCTCTTGATGCATGTAGTTTTCTTCTTCAGGAGCATTTAGATTTTCAAGTAGGAAGTCAGGGGCTGATGATGTCTTTTTTGACTTCTTCAGATGATTTATTGCCTGATTATGAGCTGCTCGATATAGATATGACAATTCTCTTCCATCTTCCACATCACTCATTTTAAAGTAGAAGCTCAGGAAAACACTCTGTGTCAAATCTTCTGCATCTTCACGCTGCCTAACAAACTTCAGAAGATAATTATATATTCTATTCTGATTTGTCCTTACAACTTCCTCGAATAAATCTTTGTTCATGAACACTCCGGATTAACGGACAAAAGCCTTTGTTAAATCCTGCATATTTTTTACATTCTTATTAATATAGAAGTTACCTAACTTCCAAAGTTCCACCAATAAAAAAGACCGGTGCAAGTCCGGTCTAAGATTAAAGTATATATTTACATCTCTTCTAAGATGTTTCTAAGCAGCTTCGCTTTTGTAGTTCTTCCTGCTCGTTCAAATCGTTTTACAGCTTCGAGTAGCAGGGCAATAGCTTTGTCATGATTTTCCATAAGTTCATGCTCTAAACCCGCTTCCTTAAGATACATTGCAGATTCTTCCCAACGATTTTCCTTCTTGAGATTTTCTGCAAGCTCTTCAAGGTTCATGGTATCATTTACAATTGAAGCGCAGATAGAACCATCAAGTGCTTTCTCGATAGATGGGATAAGTTTCTCATAGATTGCAGATTTTGCGTGCACATCAACGGCACCGCTCCGAATAAGTTCGTTTCTAATATCGATTGTAAGTTCACCGGTTAAACCGATAACTGGAATTTCAGGTTTAATCTTCTTTATAAGTTTCAAGGTTCTTGTTCCATCGATACCCGGTAGGTTAACATCCAGGAGAATTAGATCAACTTTGTTTTCTTTGACCATTTCCAGAGCTGCTTCTCCTGAATCGGCTTCGATGAAAGAGTAACCTTCATCACCAAGATAATCGATAAGTGTCTCTCTCAACATCTTTTTATCATCAACAATAAGTATGGTTTTCATAATTACTCCTTAATATTTTTATCAATCTGTTAGGGTAAATTTCAAAATAAATCTAGTACCATTATCAACTTCACTTGATACGGATATCTCACCACCTGAGTTTTCTACGGCTTTTCTACAGATAACAAGTCCCAATCCGGTACCCTGACCATTTCTCCAGTCAGTAAAGTCCGGTCTCCAAATATTAGCAAGATTTTCTTTCGTAATTCCGCATCCTGAATCCTGAACCGCCGCATAGGCAAACCCATTTTCAGACCAAGTTTGAAGTTTAAGTATTCCTTCATTTCCCATGGCTTTATAGGCATTTTCAATAAGATTCATAAAGACTCTAAACAAATCCTCTTCAGTTGCCATTATCTTTAACTCATCCAGACCATAATCTTCCATAACCTTCACATCAGGTTTTTCTGTCATCCGTGATTCTGAGAAAGTATGAAGGGCGATATGCATTATTTCTGATAGACAAATAAGTTTCTTAGGTCGTTGAGGAATACCAATAGCGTCACCGAGTTCTTTAAGGTTCTCACCTAACTCCTTAAAGAAGTTTAACAGTTTAATAATACTGTCACTTCTCTCCAGACTATCTTTAATCGTGAGGTCAATCTGGGCAATTGCCCCCATAACATCAGAAGATAAGTTCTCTTCACTGACATTGGGTAATATCTGCGTATTATATATTTCTGAAATCCCATTCATTCTCTTTTTCAACATCCGAAGTTTTAGCATCAGAGAAGCATAGTAGCTACCTGACATATCATGACCAACACTTTTAACGAGTAAGCGAGACTCCTCGATTGCCTGCTCTTTTTCTCTTAGCAGGGCTTCATTTTGCAGTCTCTCTTCCTGCCATTCCATCCCTTTACTTATGCTCAGGAGAAAAGCATCGGTGTCATCCACAACAGTGTTTTTTTGAATAAAGTCTCTAGCCCCATATTTAAGGGTATTAACGGCATTTTCAATTGTAATTTCACCTGTGAGAATCACAATGTAGTTTCGCTTTACCAAGTTCTCTGTAGCTAATTTATCAAGCACTTCCAATCCACTCATCCCCGGCATTTTCAAATCTAACAAGATTACTTTGTATTCTGACTTTTTAAGCCTTTCAATTCCATCACGACCGGAGTGAACCTTGTCAATACTCCATCCGGGTTTCTCAAACTCTAGAAGGTCTTTGATACTTTCTGAAAAGGAGATACTGTCATCAATAATGAGGATATCTTTTATAAACATATTTACTCTCCTATTTCACCTTGAGGAATCATGAGTTTAATTACAATCCCATTCTCCTTGGGCTGTATCATCACCTTTCCTTTATAGTTGTTTTCAACAATATCTATCGCAACATCAAGCATAAATCGCTGAGGAGTTACTATGTCACCATCATATTGCTTCTTCACTGCAAGCGTCTCAAAGCTTTGACTGTCCATATTATCAGTAGATTCAATAGTCGTTAAAATCATCTTATCGGACTGGTTGTGCTGAATATCAACATTCATCCTACTATCATAGTGTGTGATATGGACTATTGCATACATTAGGAGATTAATCAGTACTTCAGTAATCTCATTTGGTTCTACCAGTACATTCGCTTCTTCTACTGCAAATTTGTTTCTGATAAGATTAATCTTTTTTTGAAGGATATGTTCACTGAGAAAGAGGAGACTCTCATCTAAGAGGTCCTGCCAATTCTTTGCGATTTTAGTGAACCCGGCCTTGGTTGAGAAATCATGTAGATTTTTAACTCCTGAAGATACCTCTTTCAGACTCTTTTCAGTAGCTCTAAGATTCTTGAAAAGCTTCTCGTTTGTAAGGCTTCCATTTTCAGCTCTACTGAGTAGATTCTTTACATTCAATTGGGCAGTTGTAAGTGAGTTTGTAATCTCATTCGGTAATCTAATAGCCATAGTCCCCAGGGCAGTGAGTCTCTGAGTTTTCACAATCTGCTTTGCTGAATTCTCCATACTCTCCATATATTGGATATTCTCAAGTGCAACAGACAACATATAGCCCAAGACAGACAAGTAATGCTCATCGTCCTCGGTAAACCAATTGTGTTCTCCGGGATACTTTGGGATTTTATTATAGAGCTTTATACAACCAATAACGGTCGTTTTAACTGCAATTGGAATACCTAAGAAAGCCAATCTATCCCCATGTTTAAGGGTCTCTTTCATTCTGTTCCGATACTTACCCTTATATTTCCCAAAAGTTAGAACATTCTTTAATCTTATTATCCTGTTCTCTTGCACAAGTGTACCGGTCAATCCTTCACCAACCTTATGTGATGCACTGTTTATCAACTCTTCCGGGACACCGTATCCGGCACGTAAGATCAGATTATTGGAGTTATCACTCTCTTTCAGATAGATCTCACATGATTCTGAGGAGAAGGTTCGAACGAGTGCCTTCGCAACATAATTTAAGAGATCAGATTGCTGATAGTATGTATGGAGAAGCATGCCAACTTCAGTTAGCATTTTGAAGTAGTCAGCTTTCTTTGCCTGTTGCATATACCGGTCACTGTTCTCAAGGGCAATACCTAAGTAGTTACCGATATCGAGTAGAAGTTCTAATTGTTCATCCGTGAAATCATCATCCATTGAAGAGGTACGCAAAACACCATAGAATCTATCGGAATTAGAGATAATGGGGACACCCATCCAGGAGCAAATATCTGAGGAGTTACCTTCTGTGTATTTGTTCTTAAGGAAGATATCGTCTCCATACTCAAGCTTCAATTTCTCAAAGTCAACATGCTGAAGATTAGCTAAAAGAAGAGGTTTCTGATGCTTGAAAACCCAACCTGTGAGCCCTTCACCTTTTTCATAACTGGCAGTTTGGTCTTTGACTCCCAATAGCCCCGTGGTTTCAGCAAGCATGATTTTGTCTATCACATCATCATGAAGAAAGATAGAGCAACCTTTTGCCTTTAGAAGCTCTGCTATATTTTGAACTGCAGTCTTTAAAATCCTTTCACGATCAAAGTCACTGAAAACCTTGATTAAATCTTTCAATTTTCTGAGTGTAAACTGCATATATATCTCTTATTTCGTGGAGAAAACTATCTCATATCCATGGTATCTAACCGAATCAACATTCCCGAATGTCTCCTTCATCAGCTCTTTAAGTTTATCAGCACTCCGAGCAACTAACCAGGCTGTTCCACCTTTTTTTAGCACTCTATAACCAGTCTCTACAAAGAGTTCCGCAATCTTATAATGAGAGAAGTAGGGTGGATTTGCTACATAGACATCGTAGATATTATTCACTGACTTAACTCCTTTGGCATTGAGGAGAAACTCCGCGTTTTCAATTCCGTTGCTTTGGCAGTTAAATTTGGAAGACTGAATAGCTCTGGCATTAGAATCTACAAAACATATATTTGAAAGTTTGTTCTTTTTGGCTAAACCAATACCCACCGTTCCAATTCCGCAACCCATATCAAAAACTTTATCTCCATCTTTGGCAGAAGTACATTTCATTAGGGCATAGGCACCAACATCAACTCTGTGATGAGCAAACACACCTGGTCGAGAACTAAGCTGAATCAAAATATCTTCACCGATAAGACAGTCAAAAAGGTCTCTTGGTTCGAGCTCAAGGTCTTTCTCTTCTGTCTTTCTAGAGATTAGGGAGGTCCCATTTCGCTTAAAGTTGTTATAGGTTAGAGTGCCGAAAATCGACTTGATATGAAGCTCAAGCCACACTTCACGAGACTCAGTGCCTATGACCAACTTCCCTTTGTACTTAAGTACTCTAAATGACTGTTCAACCCAGTCAGAGTACAACTCTTTGATTGCATTTGCCCTTGAACACTGGACAAATACAGCATCGAATTTAAGTTCCGGTAGGTCAGGCTCGCAGATTATAGTAATCCCTTCAATATGATTCCTGCTAAGATTTATCTCAATCTTATCAGTGTAATATTTATCGATATTATGCAGGTAAATCTCTGCATCCGGGTACAAAGCATGAGCTATCATCCCGAGGGCTGCTGTCCTGTTTTCTGTTATCAGAATCCGTTTGGGTTGCTTAAGAAAAACAAGCTGGTCTATCAAATGCTTCTCAGCACTGTTCAGTCCGGAACGAGAGACTATCTCAAACTCTCCTTCAAGATAACTCTCAGTGCAAGTCTCTTCACTCACAGTAATTTTAAATTGTTTCATCTATCCTCTATCCTCATTTATGTTATTTTCATTACTCCAAGTAAAATAGCTATCTTGAAATAAGTCAATTCTTATTTGTGTTTATTGCATTTATCGGGTGGAAAACTCTAATTTGCCACTTCAAACAAAGTTTATATCCCTTCTTTTCTAATCTGGCTGGGAAATGATGCTTTAGCTTCATCGCATTGCTGGGGCGGGGAACGCCGATTCCCCGTTGCAAACGTAGTTTGCACTCTTTTCCCGGTATGGAGTGCTTCGACTATGTCGATGCTGAGGATGGTTCGAAAAGGGATCGACGCAATCGACCCCTACGGCACTTCGATAGTTGTAATTGGCTGGGAAATGATGCTTCAGCTTCATCTCTTAAATTAGCAACTATCAGATACAAGAAAGAAAAGAGGTACAGCTGAAGCAGTACTTCCCAAATTACCATATTGCGTTA
>JAVCCX010000010.1 GCA_030765245.1 Candidatus Zophobacter franzmannii
TCCAATTATTCTCTGATAACCACCGATTGAACTCTAATGTTGTTTCAAACTGTTTCTGAATTTCAGCCATTCTTTGATCTACCATTGCAATTATTCTATCTTGATCAACGAAGTACTCTAACTTCTTTGCTTTCTGAATTATAAGCTTTGATTCCACCATATCATTCAGAACATTTTGAAGAGAATTGCTTTCTTCCATTAGTCCAGCTTCTTTCATCTGATCTCTCTGCATAATCAACTCGCTGTAAAGAATTATCTCATCACCAACTTTAGCTACTATTCTATCAATAACCTCTCCAAACAAGACAAGATTAATAGTTAAGATGCAGATAACTATGAGTATTTTCTTCATTTACTTACCTCAATTTTAAAATGATAGTGATATATCATATCTATTTCTAAACTCCCTTTGGAGGATGTTGTAGATATTTTTTCTTTTTTCTTTCATAAGCTTTTTTCTAAGCTCATCTTTCAACTCTTCATACCTGATACTTTCTTTTGAATCTCTTGATTGATAGTATCTTAGTACGCAATATTTACCTTTATAGGGGATAGATGTATATTGATACTTCTTTAGATCTTTAACAACATCATACATACTTCTATTCTTATCTTTTTTTGAAACCCAACCGAAATAACCACCTTTAGACGCATTATTTTCTGTTGAATGATCCTTAACAGCTTGAGTAAAATCTAATCCATTCTTAAGATTAGTTTTAACAATATCTAAAGTCTCTTGATCCGGAATCAGAATTCTCTGTATCTTAAACTCTTTGAAACTGGTATTATATTCACCTTGATGTACTTTATAATAGTTAAAAAGCTCATCTTCACTAATCTTAATTCTATTTATCTCTAAAGCTAATACAGCGTTTGTTTTAACTTTCTTCTCAGCTAACTCAATTCTGCTCTTTAATGGCTCTTTTTTGGATATTCCTAATTCATCTGCATATTTTGCAAATGCAGTCATTTCCATCCATTCTTTGACCGACTTTCTTTTATCTACAGTTGATACACTATTCCACTGTTCATCACCATAGAAGCTTTTCAATTGAGATAGAGTCAACTCTTCATTCCCAACCTTGGCTATAACTTCATTTTCTTTATTGCTACATCCTGAAAGAACAATAAGAAAAGCAATTATTAAAAGTAGATAGTATTTCATAACTCTATCCTAGTCAAGTTCTGGTAGGGTATAGATAATCCTAAATTTTGGTTTTAGATCTCCGGTAGCATCAAAACCATTCAAAGCAATCTTGCCAAAGAATACAGATTCATCATCAGAATTGATGACAAAACCATTATTATCGATTCTCTCTGCAAGATAGTTAGCCACTATAGGAGAAATATCGATTACAGCTTCCGTAGTGGTCATTTTAATCGTAGAAGAAGACAAAAGGTAATACGGATAAGGTATATCGTCTAAAGTGGTCTCTAAATCGTCAAAAGTAAGTAATTCTGCAGTAGTAATTTCTTTATTTACCCATTTGAGTTGAACATCAAGTTCATCATAGTCTTCATTATCTTCGCTATAGTAAGTGCAATTATCTTTATCAATATTGAATACTAACTCAGCTTTGTTTATAATTATTCTATCTCTATCCTCTTCCGTGATAATACTTAAACTTTCCATAGCTTTATCAATATCAAAGTGAATGAAGCTTCCAATTGGTTTAATGTTCTGAAGTGTTAACTCATTTTCATACACAATCTTATCTTCTTTTTCAGGAATGATATAGGTATCAAAATAACACTCTTTATCGTACTCTGTTCTTTCATCAGCTTCTTTGTATGTAAACTTCATACGAGGACCATAGCTGGTTTCCGAAGATTTAAAACTAATATATCCTTCATCAAGATAAAGAGCTAAATTATAGCCATTGAGATTTTCAACTTCCCAGTTTTCAATAAGGTCTTTAGGTATTACAACTGAAAGACTATCTTCAGTTTGGGTAAACACTACATCAAGATAATCTCGATTAATAACTTCAGGAGTAGTTACATCCCACAAAACTTCTGTAGAATCTGCATCTGAGTATTCCCAAGTAGCAGTTTCATCCCATAATGCCATTATCTTACCAATTTTTAAGGAGTTAATATCAAAGTCTGATTTATCTCCATTTATCTTAAGAGAAATAGTAGCATCAGATAAAGAATCAATTTCAGTAGGGAGACCGTAAAAATTTAATAGTACTATTGAGGTAATATCTTCATATTTAGAGCAAAGCATCTCCAACTCTCCTCGATAAACATCGAGTTCCTGGTCAAAACTATAATAAAGTACAGAATCAATCTCTGTAGAATCTCTCAAAGCATCAAATGTTGAAAGGCCTGTTCCAACAGTATTTTTATCAGTTTGGCAGGCAGTTAAAAACAGTAGAAAAATGACTGTTAAGCTAATGATACATCTTCTATACATTATTCTTTCTCCTATATTATAAATAAATCAGTAGTAGTAGTAGAGTGTGTGGATTTGTTGAAAAGTAGCTTTAGGATTTTGTAAAGCTTTATTTTTCAGCAGTTGGCTGTCTAATCCCTTTGTGTTTATAATGTGTATAACTCCTTCATTATACACAATCTATCCACAAGGATTTAGTTACATAGAAAATCTGCCTACTTATCAACACTTATTAACATCAGTTCAGGTTAGTATGTGGATAAGTATAAAACCAAAAAAATAAAGCATTACAGAGTAATACTTTACTATCCTCTAATCTCAGATATTAGTGTTTCAATCTCACTTCTGAAATCAGGGTCTTCTTTGAACTTACTTTCAATATTTACCTTCGCATGAATTACCGTTGTATGATCTTTTCTTTTAAAATAAGTGGCAATTTCTTTGAGAGAAAGTTGTGGAATTAATATATTTGATAAATACATTGCGATATGTCTTGGGAAGGCAATGTTTTTCTTCCTGGTTTTATCTAAAAGTTGGAAGTGGGTCACACCGTAATTATTCGATACAATCTCGGTAACCTTATCTAAAGTGATATTTTGTTTCTTTTCAGACACTAAATCAGATAATATCTGTTCAACCATTTCTATTGTTATTTCATCAGATGGAATTTTATTAAAAGAGGTATGAGCTATAATCCGGATTAGCGATCCTTCAAGAGCTCTAACACTAGTGTGTACATTTTCTGCTACATAGGCAGTAACATCTTCAGGGAGGAAAAACTCTTCTGCTTCAATTTTCTTCTTAAGAATAGCAACCCTTGTCTCAAAGTCAGGGCTTTTTAGATCAGCGAGTAATCCACTTTCGAAACGAGTTACAAGTCTTTTTTCAAGGTCTTCAATGTCCTTGGGAGGTCTATCACTTGTTAAAACAATCTGTTTCTTATTTTCTAATAGGGCGTTGAAAGTATGAAAAAACTCTTCCTGGGTACCTTCCTTCCTTGATAAGAAGTGAATATCATCTACCATCAAAACATCAACATTTCTATACTTAGCTCTGAACTTATGCATTCTATTTGTTTGGATTGCTTCAATCATTTCATTTGTGAAGGTCTCTGTTGTAGTATAGTAAACAGAAACTTCATCATCACCTTCTAAGGAAAAATTACCGATGGCTTGCATAAGGTGGGTTTTGCCCATTCCTGATTCACCATATAAGAAAAGAGGATTATAGTTTCTACCCGGATTTTCAGCAACACCAAGGGCTGCCGAATATGCGAAGTTGTTATTCTTACCAACCACAAAGTCATCAAATGTATAGCGATCTCTCAGAATATGGTTAGGATTATTAATTTCGATAGGCTTTTGGTTATTAGTAACCTTAACACCATCTTTCGTAACCTTACTGATGAAGCGAATATTGTACTCTTCATTATACATACTGGCTAATATCTCTTGTATAAACTTATTGTAGTTTTTATTGAGATAGTTTGCTGCAAAGTCGGTTTGGACTCGTACTGTAAGTTTGTTATCTTTGAGAGATACAAATTGTGAATCGTTGAACCAAGTCCTATAGGTTTGAGGTTTTACATTCTCTTCTAATTTCAAAAGCACATTATTCCAGATTTCACTATTCATTTAGGGTACCACCGTTTTAAAAATTATCTATTTTATTTGAATAAATTCTCATACCGTTCGAGTCCAAAAATTGACTTTCGAATTGTTTTGTCAAGTGTGGATAACTTGTGGACAACTACATAAAAAAATATGAAATAAGCCTTAAAATGCACCTATTTATGCAGTTATTGGCAGATGATAGAACTTTCCTTGAAACTCTATAATAAGCAATAGTATTAATAGTCATTACTTTAGAGTTAAATGAATTTATTTTCACTTTTTTTCATCAAGTTTTAACCTGAATTGTGGATAACTCTTAACCATATTAAGAGTTAAGCTCAAACTTGATACTTTTTAATCGAATACAAACTTTGAAAGACTGAATAGAATTATGAGTATCAGAAAGTCACTATTTGTATAATTCCTATAAATTTTGAAGGTAATCATTTAATCTGAAATGTACAGCGGGAAATCTCTGTCTTGTTGAGATGAGTGTAAGGAGAGAAATCTGACATGTAAGAGAGAATAATTTGGATGGTAATTGCTAAAAACTTCACTCAAGAGAAAACTTCCAAAATGAACAAAGTTTGACAATTTGGTGGGGAGGCTGATATAATGCATTCAAAAATAAACTGGTGATTACGAATGATCTATCTTGATAATGCTGCAACATCTTTTCCTAAAGCTCCAGGAGTCTCTGAAGCTGTTGCCAATACTTTCAATAAACCTATGGGAAATGCCAATAGGTCATCCCACTATGCATCTATTAGATCAACCTTACTTCTCTTAGAAACAAGAGAGTTGATTGCTGAACTCCTAAAAATAAAAAGTGAAGAAAGGGTTATCTTTACTCCCAATGCTACAACTGCCATAAATATGGCAATATCTGGTCTTGTAAAACCAGGGATGAAAGTCCTTACCTCACCTGTGGAGCATAACTCTGTAATGAGACCACTCAGATACTTAGAGCAACGAGGGAAGATAGAACTAATCAAGTTTGACTTAGATGATAATATGGACTATGATAAGATTAGTCTTGAAGAGTGCATGAAATTGAAGCCTGACCTTCTAATATCTACTGCAGCCTCTAATGTAACCGGAGGGATTATCTCTATCAATAGCCTTTCAAAGCGAGTGAAAGAGATAGACTGTAAAGTTATCATTGATGGTTCACAACTTTTTGGATCTGTACCGGTTGACCTTTCAGATGAGAATATTGATATCTTCTGTTTTCCCGGACATAAAGGATTGATGGGTCCCTCGGGAACAGGTGGGATGTATATCTCAGATAAAATTGACATTGCTCCTTTGATCTTTGGTGGAACAGGAAGTGTTTCAGATGAGGAATCTCAACCCGATTTTTATCCTGATAAATTGGAAAGTGGAACTCATAACCTGCATGGGCTTGCAGGACTCAATGCAGCTTTAAAGTTTATAGCCCAAGAAAAAATAGAAGTCATTCAAAGCTATAAGTCAAAGTGCTTATCATATATGTATAATGAGTTGTTAGAATTGGAGGAATTGTACTTATTAAGCGCGTCTCCGGTAAGAAATTGTGGAGCTATATCGGTAATACCGAATATTGGTACAATTGATGAATTTACAGAATATCTGGATAGAAAAGAGATTGCTGTAAGAATGGGTTTACACTGTTCGCCCTCAACCCATAAGTATTATAAAACTTATGACGCAGGTGGAGCAGTCAGGTTTAGCCCGGGATATTTTACATCGATGTCAGAAATTGACACAACTATAGAAGTTATAAAACAGTATTTAAACAAGCGTAAAAAGTAGAGGATAATTTTGGAAAAAGTATATTTAACAAAACATACAACAGCAGCCGGTTGAGGAGCTAAATTAGGACCAGGGGTCCTTAGTAAAGCCCTTTGCGGGTTAAAACAACCGGAGTATGAGAATTTGATTGTTGATTATAAGAACTCAGATGACGCAGGAATTTATAAAGTATCAGATGATATTGCTCTAGTTCAGACAGTGGACTTCTTTCCGCCAATAGTGGATGATCCCTATATGTTTGGGCAGATAGCTGCTGCGAATGCACTTTCTGATATCTATGCAATGGGTGGAAAACCAATTACTGCAATGAGTATTGTATGTTTTCCTGATAAAGAGATGGATATTGAGGTTCTGCAGCAGATAAATGCCGGTGGGCTTTCAAAATTAATTGAGGCTGGTGCTGCCCTGGTCGGTGGTCATAGCATTACTGATACAGAAGTTAAGTTTGGTTTAGCTGTAACAGGAACAATCCATCCTGATAAGGTAAGGCTAAATAACTCCTTAAGAGATGGTGATATCCTTATTCTAACAAAACCGATTGGTAATGGAATACTAAATACAGCTATGAAGGGTGATATGGTCTCTAAAGATTCAATTATTATAGCTGAAAAGTATATGATCCAATTAAACAAGAAAGCTTCTGAGATAAGTCAGAGCTATGATATCTCAGCCTGTACTGATGTAACAGGATTTGGTCTTGCTGGGCATCTTTGCGAAATGTTAGTTGAGAAGGGACCCGGAATAGAGTTGAATTTCACTGATATAAAACTTCTCCCTGAAGTTGAGGAGATGGCTTCAATGGGATTATGTCCGGCAGGAACATACAGAAACAAAGAGTATCGTAAGGAGTATATCACCAATTACAGTGAGATTAACCAGGAGAAGCTTGATATTATTTTCGATCCTCAGACTTCGGGTGGGCTTATCTTTGCTGTGAATCATAGTGAAGCGGACAAGCTATTGGCAGAACTTAAAGAGAACGGTGTAGATGCCTTTGTTGTAGGCAAGTGTAGCTTTGAATTTGATAAGTTAAAAGTGGTGTGATGGAAATTGTTATAACTTTCAAGCTAACTCATAATGCTATGAAGGCTAAGCGGAAGGTTTTATTCGATAAACTTTCTGCTGAGATTATCCCAACTCCTCGAGAGATAAGCAAAGAATGTGGGTTTTCTCTACTATTTCATGACTCAACAAGTGAAGATGTTCGAGATTACTTGGATACTAATGAATTAAAGTTTAGCAAAATATACCTTAGAGCTGTCGTAGAAGGAGAAAGAAAATATGAAGAAAACAATTGATACTTCAGGTCAGGCATGTCCCAAACCTGTTCTTATGACCAAAGATGCTTTAGTAGAGAATATAGATGAATTAGTCGTAGTTGTAGATAACCCGGCAGCAAAAGAGAATGTGAGTAGGTTTGCCACAAAACAAGGGCATACAATCAAAAACATAAAAGATGTTGGAACCAAATTTGAGATAACAATCCTTAAAGGGGGAAACAAGGAAGAAACTGAGATTAGTGCTGAAGAATTCAACTGTGCAGTACTTCCCTCAAAAGGTAAAACTATCTTTCTTAGTAAAAATAAGGTTGGAGAAGGGGATGACGAGTTAGGGCAAAACCTCATGAAAGCATTTATCTATTCTCTGATTGAAGTCAAGAACACTCCATCAACAATTGTGTTTATGAATTCCGCTGTGAGGCTTTGTGTCGAAGGTGCTGAAGCTTTACCGAACTTACAAAAACTTGCAGAAAGTGGAGTTGAAATGCTCGTGTGCGGAACATGCTTAAACTTCTTTGGAATTGCAGAAAAACTAAGAGTGGGCAATGTCTCAAATATGTATGATATAGCAACCCTGTTAACTTCGGAGAACACGCTTACAATCTAAATGAGAAAGGTAGAGTTCAACGAGTTAACTATTTTATGGATGGCATTTATATTTATATCTCCCATCCTCTTCAGTAACAATTCAGTTGTTCACATTTCATTATTGGTTTGTTCGCAAATATTTCTTCTCTTTCATAGAGTACCTAATCAGAAGCTTTTCTACAAATTGTTATTGTTCTTGATTATCCCAACCATATCTGTATTTATCTCAGCCTTAGTTAATACTGCTGGAATGAAAGAGACTCCTATACTTTGGTCAGGTTCGATTATTACTGTGTATGAAAAGGGATGGGACAACGCAATTCATCTTACGATTAGAAGCCTTTGTATGTCTATAATCTCGCTCTCTTATGTTCTATCACTAAAGTATGATAAATTAGTATATGCCTTGATGCA
>JAVCCX010000332.1 GCA_030765245.1 Candidatus Zophobacter franzmannii
ATTATCAATAAGATTGATCTTGCTGATGAAGGTGAGTTTGAAACCAAAAAGAAACTCCTTGTGGATAATTTTGATAAGGTCATAGGGATGTCAGCTATTAGGGGTTCACATAATCATCAGTTGATGAATTATATCACAGAGAAACTCCCATTGAGCCCACCTTTCTATGATCCTGAGAACCTATCCGATCTCCCAATGCGCTTCTTTGTTCAGGAGCTGATTAGAGAAAAGATATTCCTTCAATATAGTAAAGAGATTCCCTATTCTGCAGCTGTTCTCATCGATAGATATGAAGAACGACCTGATGTTACCGATATCTCTGCGACTATCTGGATTGAACGCGAAAGCCAAAAGAGAATCCTTATCGGTACAGGTGGTATAGGACTCCGTAGAATCCGAGAAGCAGTGGAACGGGAATTGACTTTGTCCCTCGAAGGTCGTGTCCTCATCCATCTCTGGGTTAAGGTTAAAAAGGATTGGCGTAAGAGTAATCTCTACCTGAAAGAGCTAGGGTTTTAGAGCTTACACACATTTTATAATGGGTACCTCTTGTAGGTACCCTTTCTTCATATATATTACTTCTATACAATTTCTATTTTTCTAATAAATCTAAGTTCCGGTGAATTTGTTTCTATAATTTTCAGTGCTTCTTTTGAAGAGAATTGTGCCATGACTGGATACTCTTTCTTATATTCAACGACAAATTCGTTAATATAATAAGTAAGATGATTTTTCCCATTATTCTTTAGTATGTCATGAATCTCATTACTAAAGTGCCTGCCTATACTATTCATCATACTCACATATTGGTTTTGATAACTAATCAATTCATTTGCTTCTGTGTTAATTAACAGATTAAAATCGCAGTAAATCTTAACTAATTTCTTAAACCGGGGTTGGGAGGGATATTTGATTCTACTTTTTTTATCAAGCCATGTACGAATTATGTAATTTTTCTTAACTCTGAGTTCTTGGAGTATTCTTTTTTCTAATTCATAGTCATAACCATACATAATTCTATGTAAAATCTGTTTCCATCGTTTAGAGGATAACTCAATCTTCTTCAAAATGACTGAATTGTTGTTTATCAACTCATAGAGTGACTCTTTATTTTCATTAGAGTAATCAAAAAATAAATCACCCTTAACTAAGTCTTGTACAGTTGTATATATAAGAGTTTTCCCATCAAATTTCAGCACACTTCTGCTATTACTGATCGTTATTTGCATATCTTTATTGTTGGTTACATCATAGGCGAATACTACATATTTTTGTTCAATGAAAACCTTATTGTTATCATTTCCGGTTCCTTTTTCAGAATTGAATTGGTGAAATCTTTTTGACTTCTTATTATTCTCTGGCTGTCTTATTATAACCTTTTCTCGATTCCATTTTTGTAGTTTTTCATAAGCCTTGTTTAGCGTTGCTTCATTGATGTAACATTTTTCTATAAAATAATGTTTAATACTTTGTTCACTTTTGCTTGGATTCGCCTCAATGTACTGCTTTAAACATTGATTCAAAGTCTTTCTTGTTGAAATCCCAGAGGTTAAATATACTTTAGGAAATTACCTAAAAGATAGATTCGATTTTGGTATTGCCCTTAGCGATTCTACAAGATAGACTGGAGAATGAATACCCATAATGTTAAAATACTTAATATTTCGTTTATAATATCCATCTATGTAGATTACTGGGACATTGTTTAGTATATTGATAAGGTTTATTCGTACTGCATCAAGTTTTGATTTTCTTTGATCTATATTTGTTTGAATTATCTTATCATTCCTTTTGTTCATGTCCAATCCTTCGCTAACACTCATAAATTTACAAACCATTAAATACACTGTATCGTAAGTTATTACTAAACATTTATTGTAATTTTTATTTGACTGTCAAAGATTATTTTATCATGTTCTATTCACAATTTCTATTTGACTAAATAAATATCATCTTGTAATGTTTGTTTATAGAGTTTTGAAGGAGGTATCATGATGGAAATCAAGAAGCTTACAAAGAATCAAATCGGTAGGATGCTCGGACTAGCAAGCAAAGCATATCCGATGGTAGATTTAAGAACACCAGAGCAATTCAAGGCATTCGAAGCGCGAATACTCCCGGATTTCAAAGGAACTACTTTCCGTGAATGGTATGGTCTATTTGAGGGCTTTCAGCTACTAGGGAGTATGGCAATTTATGATTTCACTGTAAATTATTATGGAAAGAAGCTAAAGGGCAGTGGAATCGGGTTTGTTGCTGTAGATTTACTCCATAAGAAGCAGAAGATTTGCAAAGAGATGCTACAATGGTATCTAATGCATTCAATAGAGAAGAAGTATCCACTTGCGATGCTCTATTCCTTCCGACCTGACTTCTATAAGAAGATGGGTTTTGGCTACGGTACTTCATGTTTTAGTTATGTTACAGACCCTACTCGATTTTCTAAGTCAGACCAGCAGTATCAGATGGAATATCTTACCATGGGAGACAAAGATGAGGTAATCGGCTTCTACAAGGTTCTCTATCAGAATAATCATGGAATGATACCGAAAAGGATAGACGAGATTGAGAGCATGTTCGATGCTCCCGGACTCACAGTTGTCGGCTATAGAGAGAAAGGTAGACTCCATGCTCTTCTATACTTTGGGATGAAAGCAGACAATAGTACAAACGAGACAACTCACATGAGGATTGAGATCTTATTCACTAATTCAACGGGACTTAAAGCAGCCCTGAGTTTCTTGAATAGTCAATCTGACCAAGTATCCAAGATTGAGTTTACAACTCCTTTCAAGCACTTCTATTACAACCTCAAGGACATTCGAGCATTAGATGGTAAGCTCTTATGCGAACCTGCATTTCATCACACCTTTGATCATGGGATGGGAATAATGTATCGTAGTTTGAACCCTATTAAGCTGCTATTAATGAAACCGTGTACATTGGATAAGCTTCGCATTCGCTTCCTGATAACAGATACCTTTGTTGATGCAACAGAAAGTGACTTTATAATCACATGGAAAGATGGTAAAGCTATTCGTTCAAAGGGTAAAAGCTACGATTTAGAGATGAAGATGGATGTCTCAGACTTCTCATCCTGGGTTATGAATGCAATTGACCTTGCCACACTTCATCAATATGGACTTGTGGAGTTATCAGATGACTCTTATCTCCAGACACTAAATCAAGCGTTCTATTATCATCAAGAGCCAATATGTTTGCAAAGGTTTTAAGGATGAGAAAGAGATTCAGACTGAACTCCAACGCAATAAGAAAGTAGCAAAGACAATCAAATCAGCAGGACTCCGTTGTGTTGCCGGACATAGTATTAACTACAAGAACATCTTCCCTCTCTTAGAGCTTGACCTGTTTGAAGAGTACAATATCGGTCACAGTGTTATCTCAAGAGCAGTCTTTACCGGTCTTAATGAAGCTGTTACTGAGATGAAGAGGATTATTAATAGTTAAAATACATATAAATATAGTTATACTGCTCAATCATCTGGTTGAGCAGTCCTTTTTTATGAGCATTATTTCATTTGTATCACCTTAATCAACTTCATGCAAATTATTATACAACCCTAAGCATTTGACTTTTTTTTACTTTACATCTAAACTTTTCATTTTACTTTGGTTCAAACACAAGGCACATGAGACTTAAGTGCCTTGTGTTTAGACCTGAACGAGGTATAAAATGGATAGAATTGTAGATTTGATGCAAGCCAATAAGGGCTATGCTAGAACGCATGAGCTTAGAGAAGCCGGCTTCCATTCTCGAGAAATCACAGAGGCTTTGAAACTGAATGTGATAGAGAAGATTAAACCTGGGCTTTACAAGCTAATTGATTACGAATGGGACGAAAATAGTAGTTACATTGATGTTTGCAAAGCGAAAAATGATTCTGTCATCTGTCTTCTCTCTGCCCTACACTACCATGGACTATCAACGACAAAACCAGAGTATATCACAATAGCTGTTAAGCGCAGCACAGACAAAGTAAGAATAGACTATCCTCCAGTGAGTGTTTACTATTTCGCTGACTCTCAATACAATCTTGGTATTGAGCAAGTGAATACTAAGATGGGTAGTTTTAGAATTTACAACATGGAGAAATCTATCTGTGACTCTTTCCGTTTTAGAAACAAAATTGGTGAAGATCTTGCCCTTGAAGCCCTGAAAACGTATCTATCTTTAGAGAATTCTAAACCGACTTTACTTTTAGAATACGCTAAAACCTGTAGAGTAAAGACAATACTACTACCATATCTGAAAGCAATGTTAGGCTAATGAAAGTAGTAAAAAACAAGAGTGAGTCCATTAGATCCAAGCTATATTCTGTAGCTAAGAATATGAATAAAGACTTCAATGCAATCCTCTTACAATATGCTCAAGAACGATTTCTATACAGATTATCAATCTCTCCTTATCGTGCAAACTTATTGCTTAAAGGAGGAATGTTCCTAAAATTCTTCGATATGCCCAGTTCACGCCCAACAACAGATATAGATTTTTTAGGACTAAACCTTCAGAATGATTACGTAGGACTTGAGAAT
>JAVCCX010000265.1 GCA_030765245.1 Candidatus Zophobacter franzmannii
AATGCAGAAATTGATAAGGGTCAGATTTATGGAGCTTTTACCCAAGGGTACGGACTTTGCACAATGGAGGATCTGCCTTATGATGATAAAGGCCGATATTTAGCAGTGAATCCATCTACTTATAAGATTCCTGCAATCATGGACATCCCGGATGATTTTGATGTAGAATTAGTAACCGTTGCGAGAGAGCATTCCAGTGTGATGGGGAGTAAGGCGGTCGGAGAACCACCCCTGATCAACGGACTCTCCGCTTGGTTAGCATTATTGAATACAATTAGTAATAAACAGGTACCGGAACTCAAGTTCCCGGCAACACCGGAAGCAGTGCTGATGGCGCTAAATAAAAGAGGGGAATTATAAAATGATACTTACAGATGCCCAATTAATGAATGAAATAGCAAGATGTGAATTTTGTGAAGATAAACCATGTACGATAGCCTGCCCGGTAGGCTGTAGTCCTGCTGATTTCCTAATGGCAGTAAAACAAGGCAATAAAAGCGATTATAAACGAGCGGCAGCGAAGATAATGTCAATGAACCCACTTGGGAGTGTATGTGGTAATGTCTGCCCTGATAAACACTGTATGGCTGCTTGTTCACGCAAGACTTTTGACAATCCGATTAATATTCCTGATTGCCAGGCTACAATTATGGCAAAAGCTAGAGAACTCGATGTTATGCCTGAGTTTAAACAAGCTCCAATCAATAACAAGACCGTAGCTATTGTCGGTGGTGGACCTGCCGGGTGGGGTTCTGCTGTTGTGCTCAGTCAAATGGGATACACAGTTGAGATCTTTGAGAGAGAAAGCACATTGGGTGGTGCAATAAACTATATTCCAGATACCAGACTCGATAAAGAGATCCTCTGGGATGATTTCAAATACTTCACTGACCCTGAACGAGTTTCAGTATGTTATGATACTGAGATATTATCACCTCAAACTCTACTCAAAGATTTTGATGCGGTGATAGTAAGTGCCGGACTCTGGAAGATACTAAATCTGGATATAGATGGAACCGAATTGGGACTTGGTTGGGATGAGTTCTTGAAAGGTGAGCTGAAGCTGAAACAGAGTAAGGTAGCGCTCAACGGTGGTGGAGCGATTGCACTCGATTGTGCATCTAAAGCCAGACATGCCGGAGCTTCTGTAGCAGATATGATAATGCTTGAGAATACATCAGAAATGCTTCTCTCTAAGAAAGAGAGACAGGAGTTACTCGATTATGGGATTAGCCCCATCTGTAGAACCAGACTCACTTTGATTGATAAAGAATCTGATACTATAGCTGTTTACGGTGAAAGAGTTAACCTGAAAGATGGTGAGAAATTTAGTTTAAAGGCTATTGAAGGGATCCCGGGAACAGAGCATTTGCTTGGTAATTATGATTATGTAGTTTGGGCGATAGGTTCCAGAGCCAATATGTCTAAAGATGAAGCGAAAGGCCTGTTTTATGCCGGTGACCTGTTGAACGGAGCGAGTACGGTAGTAGAAGCTGTAGCTTCAGGAAAGAACGCTGCTATGCGAGCCGATGCCTTTATTAACACATTAGATACACCTGTTGTAGAGAATGAGCTTCATTCTGATGTTGAACTCTATGGCACGATTAAGATTCCTGTAGATATTAGCTGTGATTTCTTTGGGAAGAAGTTAATCTCTCCTTTCCTACTTTCTGCTGCACCACCTTCAGATGGTTATGATCAGATGAAGCTAGCCTTTGATGCAGGTTGGGCAGGTGGCGTTATGAAGACAGTTTTTGATGGGCTTGATATCCATATCCCAAGTGAATATATGTTTAAAATGACCGAAGACACTTATGCTAATTGCGATAATGTCTCCGGGCATACTCTAGAGAGAACAGCATCTGAAGCAAAGCGCTTAGTTGCTGAATATCCTGATAGACTTGTCATGGTCTCAACTGGTGGACCTGTTACAGGTAATGATGCTGAGGACAAAGCCGTTTGGCAATCTAATACACTGAAACTTGAGAAAGCCGGAGTTAATGGAGTTGAATATTCACTTTCCTGTCCACAGGGTGGTGATGGTACAGAGGGCGATATTGTCTCTCAGAATGCTCAGCTAACAGGAAAGATAGTCGATTGGATTATGGAGATTTCAGATCCTGAAGTTCCAAAGCTCTTCAAACTAACAGGTGCTATTACTTCAATCGTACCTATTCTTAGAGCAATCAAAGAAGTTTTTAATAAATATCCTAACAAGAAAGCAGGTGTAACTCTTGCTAACTCATTCCCTTCATTAGCTTTTAGAGCCGGGGATAAAGAGAATTGGGATGAAGGGATTGTTGTCGGGTTGAGTGGGGAAGGAGTGAAGAATATCTCTAACCTTACTCTCGCAAATGCCTCTGCAGAGGGACTGTATATTTCCGGTAATGGTGGTCCAATGGATTACAAAGCAGCTGCAGACTTCCTCGCATTGGGTGTTGGGACAGTTCAGTTCTGTACTGCTCCAACGAAATATGGAGTCAACTATATCAGTGACCTCCAAGAAGGGTTGTCATACTACATGCAAGAGCGTGGAATTAAGAGTATAGCTGAGTTAAGAGGCTGTGCTCTTCCAGCTCCAATAACTGACTTTATGGACCTTTCACCGATAAAGAAAATATCAGATGCGAACTCTGATCTATGCGTGTCATGTGGAAACTGTACACGATGCCCTTACCTAGCAGTGACTCTTAATGAAGATGGTTTCCCAGAGACTGATCCGGAGAAGTGTATTGGTTGTAGTATCTGTGTGCAGAAGTGCTTCACAGGAGCTATGTATATGAGGGATAGAACACCAGAAGAGCGGGATGCTCTAAAAGAATAGCACATTGTAAGGATAGATTCGAAGCATCTTTGTTCAAGACTCATCACTGCAACGGGTTACAACACGTTTTTGTTCGAGTTTGAATAAAGCTGTCTCCGATTTGTTTTTGCAAAAACAAACCAAAAACGCAGGCAGTTGACTTTGACAACAGCCTACTAAAGGAATAGATATGAGAATAAAGATAACGAATGGAATTATTATAACCCTGAATGAGAATGGAGATGTGCTTTATAATCATGATTTGATTATAAATGATAAAGTGATTGAAGCGATAGTACCACTGGGTACAGCACAAGGAGTATTTGATAAGATTATCGATGCTAAGAATCAAGTCGTGATGCCCGGGTATATCAATACTCACATGCATTTCTACTCTACTATGGTGCGTGGTCTTGGTAAAGCAGAACCTTCTGCAGATTTTCAGGAAGTGCTTACTAATCTATGGTGGCGTCTTGATAAGAAACTTACGCTGGATGATGTTTACTACAGCACAATTGTAATGCTGATTGAAGCAATTAAAAAGGGTTGTACTACCCTTATTGATCACCATGCCAGTCCTTTTGCAATTGCAGGCTCTCTTGATAGGATAGAGGATGCTTTTACTCAAGCCGGTTTGCGAGGGGCAATGTGCTATGAGTTGTCCGACCGTGATGGAGCTAAAATAGCACAGGAAGGGATTGATGAGAATATCCGCTATATCAAGAAATGTCATGAGAATCCGTCAGATATGCGAGCTGCAATGTTTGGATTGCATGCATCATTTACTATTGGTGATGAGACATTGAGAAAGGCTGTTCAGGCAGCTAAAGAGTATGATGTTGGTTTCCATGTTCACACAGCCGAAGCGGAAAGTGACCAGACTGATACTCTCAAAATGACAGGGAAACGCGTTGTTGAACGCTTCTACTCCGAAGGGATATTAGGTAAGAAGACAATTGCTGCACATTGTATACATATTGCTGATAAAGAGCGTGCTCTTCTTGCTGAAACCGATACGATGGTTGTGCATAATCCTCAATCGAATATGAACAATGCGGTTGGAATTGCCTACACTGTGAAGTTAGCAGGATCCGGTATCCTTCTTGGAATTGGTACCGATGCGATGACCGTTGATATGGCTCAAGAGGTGCGTGTAGCACTTTGGGCTCAACATCTGAATCAGCATAATCCAACCTCTGCCTTCATGGAAACAGCTAACATGCTGTATAAGAACAATGGGCTAATAGCCGAGAGAGTGTTCAATGGATTGAAGACCGGAATCCTTGAGAAGGGATATAAAGCAGATGTCATTTTATGTGACTATATCTCACCTACTGAGCTTTCTAATAGTACAGCACTTGGTCACCTCATATTTGGAATTAGTGGTGCCCCTGTGGATACTACAATTGTAGACGGTAAGATATTGATGGAAAAGAGAATAATTAAATTAGATATAGATGAACAGGCAATCATGGCAAAGAGTCGTGAACTGTCTGCCAAACTTTGGAACAGATTTTAAACGAGGTATTTATGGAATTACAAAAACAGATTTATGCAAAGGCGAAAGAGATAGAGCCTCAAATAGCTGACTTTCTTTCCCGCTTAGTTCAAACCCCTTCCTTCTCAATGAAAGAGGCGGATGTCGTTAAAGTTATTCATGCTGAAATGGATAAGCTCGGATTCGATAATATTCGAGTTGATGCCCTTGGTTCTATCATTGGAACAATAGGAAGTGGGAAGAGGATTATTGCCTTTGATGCGCATATTGATACAGTATATCCCGGTAATAGAAACAACTGGGATTTCGAGCCATTTAGTGGCCATATTGCTGATGGATATCTATGGGGAAGAGGAACTTCTGACCAGAAAGGTGGACTAGCTTCTATGATATATGCCGCTAAGCTTATCAAAGAGTTAGATTTAAATAATGATTTTACTATCCTTTTCACCGGAACGGTGATGGAAGAAGACTGTGACGGAATTGCCTGGGAGCATATGATTGTAGAGGACAATATTCGTCCTGAATTGGTAGTTAGTACAGAGCCTACTTCACTCAATATCTATCGAGGACATCGAGGTAGAATGGAGATTACTGCCGAAGTTAAGGGAGTCTCATGTCATGGTTCCGCACCTGAACGCGGTGATAATGCTATTTACAAAATGGCAAGAATCGCACTCGAGATTGAGAAGCTCAATGATAGACTTCAGAATGATGAGTTCCTGGGAAAGGGAACGATTACAACTTCACTCTTCAAATCTGATAGCCCCTCTCAATGTGCTGTAGCTGATTATGCGATGTTGCAGGTAGATAGACGCTTAACAAAGGGTGAGACTATGGAACTTGCTGTTCAGCAGTTGGAAGATTGTGCTAAGAGAGCCAATATCGATGCTGATATCAAGGTGCTTCGATATGAAGAAAAGGCATATACCGGTAAAATATATCCTGTTCAGAAGTATTATCCAACTTGGGTGCTCGATAAGGAATCACCTTATCTAATTACTGCTGAAGATGCATTTATAAAGGTGTTTGATAAGAAACCGATTATAGATAAATGGACTTTCTCAACTAATTGCGTCTTTATTATGGGTAAACATCCAGAGATTAAGTGCATGGGGTTTGGACCAGGTGATGAAGATCAGGCTCATGCCCCTAATGAGAGAATCAAAGTGTCTGACTTAGGTGATGCCGCTGCTTTCTATGCAGGATTGGTTGCTGGACTAAACGGCAAACTTTAATGACCTATTACGAATGTACCCAATGTGGGAAGAAGTTCCCACTTGATAAAACTATCTATCTCTGTCCAGTATGTGGCAAAGATTGGAAACCGGGTAAACCACTAGTAGGTGTACTTGAAGCAGTGCTGGATTATGAACATATTGTGCGTAACTTCAAGTTTGAGACACCTGAGTGGAACCTATTTTCAGTCGTGGATAGTAAGTTCTATCCACCTATTCAGATTGGTAACACTCCTTTCTTTGAAGCGACAAAGCTTTCACAGCAATATGGTTGTAAGGTTTTAATTAAGTTTGATGGATGTAACCCTAGTGGTTCACTCAAAGATAGAGCTTCATATCTGATGGTTGCAGAAGCTAACAGACTCGGTGAGAAAGAGATTGTGTGTGCCTCGACCGGAAACGCAGCCTCAGCCCTTGCAACTATCTGTGCTTCAACTGATGTAAAGGCTATTATCTTTGTCCCTAAATCAGCACCACAAGCTAAACTCGTTCAAATGAAACTGAGTGGGGCAGATGTGCGGGAAGTTGATGGTACCTATGACGATGCTTTTAAGGCTTCCATAGAATATACTGAAAAGTATGGTACTCTCAATCGCAATACTGCATATCATCCTTTAACTATCGAAGGCAAGAAAACTGTCGCCTTTGAGATTTATGAGCAGAACGGGTTTAATGTCCCTGATTATATCGTTGTCCCCGTGGGTGATGGTGTTATCATCAGTGCTGTGTATAAGGGTTTTAAAGACCTAAAGTCAGCAGGTCTTATCAAGACTTTACCCAAATTAGTAAGTGTTCAGACTGAGACCTCGAATGCGATTAATAGTTATATCGAAACTGGTGTATATCATGATGCTGAGGATCCTAAGACTATTGCGGATTCGATAAGTGTTAAAACTCCTTCCAATGTCTTTATGGCAGCGAGGGCAATCGAAGAGACAAATGGACTGACTGTTACTGTTAAGGAATCCGAGATATTACCTGCTCAAAAGAGTCTGTTTCAAATGTCGGGAGTATTCGCAGAACCAGCAGCAGCAGTAGCATATTGTGCATTGCGCCCACTGCAAAAGATAGTTAAACCTTCTGAATCAGTTGTCCTACTTGTAACCGGGCATGGACTGAAAGATATAGAATCTGCGAGGAAGAATGTCTAAGATTTTGATTAAAAGTGCCAAGGTTGTGAATCCTGATAAGGTTCAGATTGCTGATATTTTAATTGAAGATGGATTTATCACATCTGTAGGGGCGAATGGCGTTCGCCCGCCCCAACAAGATAACCTGACAATCATCGATGGGACCGGACTTCTCGCTTTTCCCGGGTTTATTGATTTCCATGTTCATCTCCAAGACCAAATGGGTGAATTTAAGGTTGCCGACACCTACGAACATGGTACTGAGATTGCTCTTAAGAATGGGATTACGACAGTCTGTAGTTTCATAACTCAGAAGAAAGGGATGAGCCTAAAAGAGACTGTAGAAGAGACAGTGAGTACTTATCTTCCGGTTGTTCATACTGACATGCATTGGCATCTGACTCCGACTACTTTCTCAGAGTCTGATTTTATTGAGATAGAAGAGCTGATTGACAAAGGTTATCATACCTTCAAATTCTATACTACTTATAGGGATAAGGGACTTTTTGCTGAATATAGCAATATTGAGGCGTTTGCCAATCGTTTTAAAGATAAAGACATTACTATAATGGTGCATTGTCAGGATGATGATATACTCCGGCAGGGTAAGTTCAATACTGTATCTGAGATTGATTCAAGCTACTCTCAAAGTTCAGAGTTAGAGGCTGTAAGAAGAATCAAAGAGATTGCTGAAAAGACCAAAGTTCATTTGCATATTGTCCATACTTCAAATTCAGCAAGTATTGCTCCATCAGATTATCTGACATACGAAACAGCCCCTCAGTATCTGTTTAATGATGAATCTATATACAAATGCATAACCGGGTATAAGTATCTCTGTAGTCCCTATTTTGGAACTCAGGAGAATAGATTGAGTCTGATTGATAATGTCAAATCAGGTAATATTGCCTTGATTGCAACTGATCACTGTCCCTTCTCCAATTCAGACAAATCAAAATGTCTCCCGGAACTTTCCAAAATACCAAATGGACTCTGCGGTCTGGACTATCTTGTTCCTTTAACATTCAAAGCAATTAATCCTCAAACTGATCAGGATTATTCCCATATCTGTAGATTACTAAGCACAGCCTCTGCAAAACTCATTGGTCAATCACACTTGAAAGGTAGAATTGAGAAGAGTTATCAAGCTGATGTCGTTCTCATTGATCCGACTAGTAGTTGCCCTCTTTCTGCAAGAGATGATCTTTTCAATCCTTATGATGGAATTGTGAGTGATATTCAAGTTGTGACGGTGATTAGAAAGGGTGTGCTGATTGACTCATTACTATAAAGTGAGTGTCCTTTTTTAGCTTCTCGCCAGCCCTACATGGGCTGAATATGAGTAGCCATGTGGCGTAAGCCCATTGTAATATCTTGCTTGTGCATTCATAATTCATAATTCATAATTCCTAATTCCTAATTTCACCGTATGTAGTTTCTTAATTCCCCTCTTTGGAGGGGTGGCAGCTTTGCTGACGGGGTGGTTCTTATCTGAAGTTTTAGTTGCTCGCCTTCGGCTTGCGAGCTTTTCACTTCGCTCATTTTGCAAAATAGTTCTCGTTTTATTCCCTTTTATCTCTTGAATAATTCCGAGTTCTCACCTACCAAAATCTTACTGATTTCTTTCCCGTTTCTTACCTGTCCTATTATAATTCAAACTATTTTTACACCTAAGACTTATCCACAAATTGTGCATAACTTACCCGTCAAGTGGTTTCTTTAGCCCTGACGGGGCTTAACAATAATAGCCATGTGGTCGAATGACCCATGGTACAAATACCTAACAAACCTCAACCCTGACTTGTCCTCCATAGCTTTGCGTAGGGGGGACGGGGTTGAACTTATTCAGAGAGAATTTTCGAATCAAAGATTCCATTCTATGTTAAATTGGCGTTTAGGATTAGATCTAGCTCGGATATCAATGGATGTGAATGCAGAAATAAATTTCAAAACTGAGTACTGGCAAAGTTACGTCACGCAGGTCCTAAATGGGTTTGATTCATATCAAACCTTGGAAGATAGTAAATATATCCTTGATTATAAAGGGGGAAAAATTCTTCTATCTCATCCATTCTGGAGTAATTCTTTCATAAAATCATTACAGGAGAAGTATGACTTTGATGAAGCAGTTAGCATTACTAGAATTGAAAAATTATCTAGGGAAATTAGTTAACTCATAAAAAGAAATGCTCAACCAGACGATTGAGCATTATAAACTATATTCTCTATAAATTAGCTATTAATAATCCTCTTCATCTCAATAACAGCTTCATTAAGACCGGTAAAGACAGCCCTAAAGATAATGCTGTGTCCGATATTGTATTCTTCAGAGCAACTCAATACAGAAAGCCAATAAGATACAAGGGAATTATATTTTCATGTCCTATTTCAATATCATCTTTAAATATATAGCTATTCTCAATATTTTGTAACTGTTTTCTTGATTTATTCTTACCACCTATTTCAACTTCTATCGTCTTACCACCAATATTAATAGAAAAGTCCACAATTGTTGATGAATAAAAATGACTATCAAGTTGTGATACAAAGAGAGATTCTCGAATGTTACCTTGTTCAGGTGTATGTTGCCAGAGTTCATGACTGATTGCAAAGTAGAGATTAGGGTTTAATAACAGTATTTTTGCATGCTTCATAGATCTTACAGTAGAGTTTTCCCTTCGAACAATATTGATAATATCAGCACGATTTAGCAAATCTAAATACTCATAAAGAGTTTCTTTGGGTATGTCAAGTTCATTGCACATACTTGATACATTCACGGTAGGGATAACTGACATTGCAAGATAAGCAATAAGCTTCTTCATTACCAGAGCAGAAGAGCTTCTTACATTTTTAATACTGGGTACATCTTCATAGATGATTTTGTCTATGATATTATGCAGAAGTGAGTAGTATTCTAAATCGGATAAGCCATCAAAGAAAGGATAGAAACCATACCGTTTATACTCATGGAAATATTTGGGAATTTCAGGCAACTCACTCAATAGATTGGAGCTTATATTGGTATGGTTTGTTAAGATTGATTCCCAACTGACTTGTTTAAGTTGTTTACCATACTTCAAATTAATGAATTCTCGAAAAGACAGTCCTTTGAGGTTGTATATCAAAGCTCTTCTCGAAAGGTCACCTTTTTGATTTATAAGATTAAGTTTTGAGCTTCCTAGAATGATTATCTTTTTATCAGGGAATGAGTCATAAAGAGCCTTTATGTCGATAGCCCAATTCGCTTGTTTGTGAACTTCATCAACAATAATTGTTGACCCATATCGAGAAGAATACTTCTTCCCAATTTCATAGATACCGGATTTTGTAACCAAAGGGTTATCCACAGAAAAATACAGGCATTTCATTACAGACCCGTATTGGCTTAAGTAATGTTGTAAAACAAAAGTAGTCTTCCCTGTCCCGCGTGCTCCTGTCAGTACAATGAGTCTATGATTAAAATTAATTGTAATATATCTTCTAAACTCATTAGGGATTTCTCTTGTGATTCTGTTCTGGATAGCAAACAATTCGTTGAGTATCTCATCCATAATTCCTCCCAATACATAATAAAATGACTGCCAGACTTGTCAAATAATATTCTATATTGACCATTAGGCTTGTCGTATTAGTGGTGCGAATGACAATATTTATTCTCGAGTATGCAAGCCGGCTTCAGCATTCTATTGCGAAGAGTATTGGGATTAATACTCATAATAGCAGCAACTCCATATATATAAATAAACGATTATTTATACATATCTTATAAGACATGTATAGAAATCATGCATTTTCTATACATATCCCTAATTCTCAAAACTGAATTGGCATAGCTACGAAGGGTAAAACATGAGAAATAAAGTCAAATGCTTAGGGAGATACAAATGAAACAATGCTCACAAAAAAGAAATGCTCAACCAAACGATTGAGCATTATAAACTATATTCTCTATAAATTTAACTATTAATAATTCTCTTCATCTCAGTAACAGCTTCATTGAGTCCGGTAAAGACAGCTCGTGAGAGAATGCTATGACCGATATTGTACTCTTCAAACAAGTCCAGCTCTAAGAGAGGGAAGATGTTCTTGTAATTAATACCATGTCCGGCAACACAACGGAGTCCTGCTGACTTGATAGTCTTCGACCCTGCAGGCGGGAAAAGAGAAAGAGAATTTATGTATAAGAAATGCAATGATTGAGTTTTCTTAGGAAATGATGCTTTAGCTTCATCTCTTCATTGCATATGTTAACTTAAGGTTAAAACCTCTGCAAACAGATTGGCTCTTGATGATAATAGAATGCTTGATTTAGCCTCTGGAGATAAGAGTCAT
>JAVCCX010000159.1 GCA_030765245.1 Candidatus Zophobacter franzmannii
AGACTCAGAATGCTTCTTTCAGTTCAACTTCACTTGATATCAGTAAACGCCCAAGAGTGAATTCTACATTTACTGATGGAGAGTTAAAGCTTCCTCATGCGATTAATCCAGAAATTAGCATCCAGGTGAACTATTTAGGAGTGGGGAAGTGGGGGAATCTCACTTACTTGCGTTATGGCTTTTCACCTTATAATTATCAAAATGGTCATTTATCCAGCATATCCAATCTGAGTTTTTCAATAGAGTTAGAAGCAACCGATTTAGATAATAGGATAATTACACCCGGTCTAGTAGAAAACTCCCACAATTTCTTTATCAATCCTGAAATGATAGATGAGTATGACCTTATAGAGACTAGACAGAATAACCTAATGGTTGTAACAACATGGCAGATTTACTCAGCGATGAGTAACTACTTAACATTTAGAACAGGTCAGGGTTTCAACATCATCTTCGGTGATATTGATGTGATTTTAAATACAATGCCCGGCTCTACTAATCCTGAAAAGGTTAGGAATTATCTAATCTCTGAATACAACAGTGCTGCTGAAAACTATGCCTTATTAGTCGGTGATTTTAATACAATCCCTATACAGTACTTGAATCCTGCTCCTAATGCAGTCGAAGAAACTCCGACAGATTTCTATTACACTGACTTAACTTCTAATTTCAACTCAGATGGAGACCAGTTTATTGGTGAGTTCTCAACGGGATTTGGCAATGAAGATTACGAAATAGACTTTACTCCAGAAGTATATGTCGGTAGAATACCTTTTAGTGACCTTGGACAGTTAGATAGTATTTTCCAAAGAATTATCTCATTCGAACAATCTCAGGCTACTTGGAAAGACAATGTTCTGACTCCGATGGCAATGTTTAACTTTGAGAATCAGGATTATGAAGATGGTTGGGAAAGAACTGACGGCAGTGATTATGCTGAGTATATGAAAAACACAATCCTGAGAAACAATCAAGTTACAACGATGTATGAACAGGTTGGCTTTGATCATGCAACTAATCCATCAGATATGGACTTAAACTATGACAATCTTCAAAACACTTTAAATAATGATAACTATGGTTTCGTCTGCCTTGGGGCACATGGAAGCCCAACTTCATCATCTCGGTTAGTCTGGGATGATGACTATGATGGAAATGGGATCTGTACAAGTGATGAAAGAGTATGGTCAGGATTAATTAATAATGATATGTACGACAATATTACGAATCAGTCCGGTAATGTTTTTTATACTCAATCCTGTCTAAATGGTGGTTTTGATCTAACCGGGATATCACTGGGACAGAAGATGCTTCTTGAAACAAGCGTTTCAACAATCACTGCAACCAGAACCGGTTGGTACAAGATAGGTTGGATTAATCCCGGATGGGGTGGTTGTCACTCTCAGGGTTATTATTTTATGGATAACTACTTCACTCATAGACAACCTCTCGGAATGTCTTTGTCGAATGCTAATCACCTGTTCAGTAACTACTTTTTCTTTGGGGATCCGGTCGATACAGGTGGAATAGTATGGCCAGAACAGAAGAACATTTATACATATACACTCTATGGAGATCCTTTGATAAACTATGTTCCTGAGCATGTTGAGACCGAAGGTGAAATCCTAGTATGGGAACCTAACGGCTTTGGCTCTTCATTTGAAGTTGTGAATGCAATTTCTGAAGCAGGCAATTGGAGTGTTGTTTACAGTGAGAAGATAAGTGATGAATATATATCCCTTGATAACTATGAAGCAGTGTTCTGTCTTTTTGATTTTGGTCAGGACCCATTTGCAATTGAGAGCACTAGTTTTGAAAGCCAGCTCCTCAGTGATTATATTGCAGATGGAGGAAAGGTATATTGTGAGAGTAGAGGTTCCTTTGATATTGATACACCATTTTATAACTATTTCAACATTTGGGCACCATTTGATCATGTGGTTGACATTGATTATATCACTTCATCTATAAGTCCTATGAATTGGGATTATGATGGAGTTAATGGTAATCTTCAGGCTCTTGAGATTCCTAATCAAAACCAGTTTACAAACAATGCACTACTTGCTCAACAAGATACTTATTATGATGTGATTGCAATTAAGACCTCTACCAATGATGCTGTGACAGTAGGTTCCAGTTTCCAATTGGCGGGTGTAACTGATAGAGATAATACACTGCCTGAACTAATAACAGAGATACTCTATACCAACTTTGGGCTCGAAACTGCACAAGAGAACGGGGATGACTCTCAACCGGTTATAAATAGCAGACTTGAGGTCTATCCTCTTCCTGCATCAGAACGAGTGACCTTTAAGTCACAACATACTGCCCCGAATCTTGCTCTCAAAATCTATAATATCAGAGGACAGTTAGTGCGTACGCTTGACATGTCAAAATCAACGGAAGTGACCTGGGATTTGAAAGACATGAATGGAAACAGAGCAGTAAATGGTGTTTATTTCAGTAAGCTTACAAAAGGGGATTCTAAACCGGTTAAGTTTCTGATATTGAAATAGAGGAGTGGGCAGGCACGGACATACACTGACTTTCATGGACTGGCTCTGTATTGCCATGTTCCCCTTGCTTCGAACTCAAAATAGTTGCTCGCCTTCGGCTTGCGAGCTCCTCCCGTTAGTCGTCGGTTCGCTTGGAAGCGTGGGGTTTGGGAAGTACTGCTTTAGCTGTACCTCTTCCGTAGAGCGACTGCCCTCAGTTGCTTAGCAAGCATCGCTTGCTCCTCTCCCTCCTACTCAAAGTTGGAGGGGTGGCAGTCGAAGACTGAAGGGGTGGTGATAAAATATTCTGAAATACAATGCATTCTGCTCTATCATTGCTCTATCACAATTCGGCACACTCTCTTGAGAGTCTCTTGTGCAAACCCTGGGCAAAACATGTTCTGGCGAACAAGTGAGTTACACTAATTTGACAGGGGTTAGAGCTATTTTTGATAGTTATTGTGATAGAGCACTGAAAGAACAATGAAAATCACCCGTTATTATTGTGATATTCACTGTGCCTATTTTCATTCTGATTGACAAATAATGAATGTCACTTTTTCTTAGAAAAATGAATGAGGACTGAGGATGAATAAAGTAGCAATCACAGGTGCAAATGGTTTTATAGGTAGTTATCTAATTCGTAGCTTCACAGAGTTGGGAGAAGAAGTTAAGGCGTTAATGCGTCCAAACTCCAATGATGAGCTAATCCTTAATAAATCATTAATTACACATCTTGATTACACTAATCTTGACCTTTTAAAAGAGACTTTAACCGATTGCAATCTTCTCATTCATACCGCTGCTTTAACAAAGGCCAGAACTAAGGAAGAATATACTGCTGTGAATGTCGATATGGTTGAGCAGATAGTTGACATTATTAATTCCCTTGAGCATAAAATCCATTTCATTTTCCTAAGTAGTCAAGCTGCCGGTGGTATGCCTCCAATGGGTAAGTTGATGAAGGAAGACGATGAAGCACATCCGTTGACTTATTATGGTGAATCAAAGCTTGAAGCCGAAAATATCATTAAAGATAAATGTGAGCAACCTTGGACCATCATTCGTCCTGTATCCGTTTATGGTCCTGGAGAGAAAGACTTTCTTCAATACTTCAAGATGGCAAAGAACCATATCGGAATCACAATCGGTAAGGACAAATTAGCAAACTTCATTTCGGCAGAAGAGTTGTGTGAGATTATAACACTTGCAAGTAGAAATGAAAAAGCATACAAGCAGGTATTCAACGCCAATGATGGCAAAGCCTATTTCCAGGAGGACTTTCTAAATGCAGTTGTTGATTCCATGGAGGGTGTAGTGTTCAGGGTCAGTATCCCTGACTTATTACTCTATCCTGTTGCTTTTGTCTCTGAGCTAGTAAGCTATTTTACAAATAAACCAGCTCTCATTAATTTCCAGAAGGTCAAAGAGTTTAGGGGTGACAATTGGGTGTGTAGCATTGAGAAAACCCGGTCAATTCTCGGGTTCAGGCCAAGTCCCAATCTTCAACATAGAGTAAACCAAACATACAGCTGGTATAAGGAGCATAAATGGCTCTAAGGAAACGCTTACTTGTCGCCTTAGTGATAATAACGGTTGCAGTCTCAGTGTTCGCACAGGAAGCCCCCGTCTTTGTTCCGGCTACACCTGTCAGTGATTTAATTATAGTAGTTGAAGATGAAGGCTTCGAATTCCCAGACCCTCCAAACATTCGGGCAATATACACAATTCAAGCTGATAGTACAGTTACATATGTTGAGATATTGACTGAGGAATATAAAGAGCGTCAAGATTGGAAGGATGAGATGATGATGTGGAAGTTCCATCCTGCTATGATGGACAGCGTCCTTACTCAATCAAATGAGTATTTTGATGTTACTCTTATTTCGAAGAAGGATTTTCAGAAGATACTTGAGAAAGTCCAGTTTAAACCCTCGGAAATTAAAGAACAGATCATTGAGTATGCTGTCAGACACAAGCAATCCTTTAATCGTAATCTATCAGAATTATCTCCTTCAGTCTATGCTTCAAATCTCCATTTCGCATCCCCATCTACCGGTGATATGTACTTAACAGATGCCGATTTTTCTATACTTTCAGGACCAACAACCGGGTTACATCAGTATAAATCTCTTAGAGGTATATCACAGCTGTCCAGACAAGGTCTGTTCTATGATTTAGCTCAAGAGTATTACCCATATCAGCCAGCTTTGACAACAATCTATGCAGGTATTGGTGAGAATGACCATAATATTGCAAATATTGGTTTTATGAAGAACAACTCAATTGGAGTTAAGAATCTGCTGATAAGAGCAGATATGCACTTTGAGTATGGTTACTGGGGAAACTCAGTTGAAACATCCGGTAATTCTCAGGTTTCAGCAGATTATAGAAGTAAGATTGGTACCTTCAAATTCGATTATCGGTCAATTTCTCAAGAAGTACCGTCTCACTATATACTGCCGGCATATAATGTTGGAGTCTTTAGCTCAGCATCTGAAAAGAGTGAGTCAATCACTGCAGGTTACTCTTATAAATTCTTCCAACTCGGGTATCGCTCAACCACTTCAAGTCTTAAAGCTGATATCATAAATGGAGCTAACTTCAAGCTAAAGAGTGACTCAAAACAATATTTAGCAGGCTTGCAACATAACAGTGAGTTACTTAAGCTAAAACTGAACTATGAGTTTATCGACAGAGATGTTAACTTCGACACCCAGGAGTTGTATCAGGACAATCCCAATTCTAAGCATATCATTAGTTTTAATGGAGACTCAGATTGGTCATTCTTGAAGCTCAATGAGCGTGTTATCTATAAACATACCCCACAACTTTATGTTACCCAGACTGATGTTGCTGTACCGATTGGAGAAATCTTCTCTTTCAAAGCAAACTTCATGCTTTCAGATAGAGATGAAGCTGTTTCAGGTTCTGGAACGGAGAGTGACTCTCTGAACTACCGTGACTATTTTGATGATTTCACAGAAGCTTTTACTAAACAATCCTATGGTGGTGGTTTCGAAGTAGAGTATGGAAAACTACAACTTAGTTCCCTTGTTGGAATTAAGACAACATCCAATCTGCAACAGACTGTCCTCGGATTGAATGAAACTGTCATAAACCCCGAAGAGACGGGTCTATTTGGTGAGGGAAGTTTTAGTGCTCAAGTAACACAGTTCGGCTGGAATTTCGGTCTTAATGGCTCTTTAGTGTATCAATCCCCGATAGATGAGCTTCAGTATTATCCTGAATGGCAGACTCGAGTTAATTTCGAAGCTATAAAACCTATGAAACCTGATAATGCTTTCAAAACAGGATTTACTGCGGTTTATGTCTCAGAGTATAATACTGAGATTGGCATAGTGCCGGAGTATCTGGTAACAGATTGGTA
>JAVCCX010000076.1 GCA_030765245.1 Candidatus Zophobacter franzmannii
ATTACTTTATGACCATACTTCAGCTCATAGAACATCAACCAAAAAGGTGCTGACTCTATAAACTTCATTGATTTACATGGCCCGAAATCAACATCAATACCAAATTCTTGGGTCAACTCTTTGTGAACTATTAAAAGTTCATGATTCATCTTATTCAGGGTAAGCCTTTTGAGGTTTGGAGTAATTACAAATAGATCAAAATCGTTAAAAAGAGCTTCATTGCCATCGCGATATATAATTCCGCCTTCACCTCTACCATAGCCACCACCAAGAATAATAGACTTTATTTTCCGTGCAGGTATCCGCTTTAAAACCTCTTCTACTACCCTCTTCATGTGTGAATCAATCAGAGCATCAAGTTTAGAAGAGCCTTCCGGTGTATACTTCCCCATTATTTTAATCCCTGACTCAAGTAATTACAAAGGATACCTAGAACTTTGTCGAATTTCTTTTCTCCGGGAATAATCAAATCAGCATTTTTCTTACTGGGCTCAATATATTGCTCATGCATAGGTTTAACCTGTCCTAAATATTTTTTTAGTACGGAATCAATCGTATACCCTCTTTCTTGGATATCTCTATTTATCCTTCTTGCAAGTCTAATATCTGCATCTGCATCCACATAAATTCTTAAATCTGCCAAGTTTACAATTTGCATGTAAAACAGGCAGAATATTCCCTCTAGTACAATTACATCAACATCACTTATTTCAATGGCATTGGGTATTTGTTTATGAGTAATAAAGTCATAATCAGGTATCCTTACTGTTTCACCTGTAAGCAGCTTACGGATATCACTTAGTAGTTTAACATGATCTATAGAATCAGGATGATCAAAATTAACCCTCACCGCCTTATTGTCTGGTAAATCACTTAAATCTCTATAGTAGTTGTCTTGCGATATATGGGCAACCTTACTATCACAAAGGATCTTCTCAATCTCCCTTGTAATGGTTGTCTTACCTGAACAGGTACCCCCAGAAATCAGGATTAGCTTTGTATTATTAATCAATGATCATACCCATAATTCTTTTTAAAATTGTTTTGTAAAATATCCCTTGCTCTCTAAGAAAGGTCGGTTCACTGGAATAAACTCGCTCATGTATCTCTACTTCCTCAGGAAAATCTCTCCCTATGCTTTCGCTGTAGTAAAAAATCCCTGGTTTATAAAATGGAAGATCTCGAATTATATATCTATTCTCTTTGCAATCTTCAAATATCTTGTTGCCTATTAAGAGCAAATCGCCCTTAAAAAACTTTGGTAACAAGAGAAACTTATCCAATGAAAGATGAAGGAATAATTTCAATAAAGGTGATTTTTTAGGTGTGTTAAAATTACAGAATTTCTCTGCCCTAAAGGATTTATCCATCAAGTGGTATTTCTTTAAAAAGTACTTCTTTTCCCAGTACCGGATGAAAGGGGACATCAATAGAAATGGAATCAGCTGGACTATAAACAGGATACTGGCCATAAAATATTGCACTAAAAGTTGAAGTGTAGATACCAGATATTTTTTCTCAACTCCCGATAATAGAAAGTTTTCACTCATATTGATGCTTTCACCACTAATAGCAGAAATAAGGGTATTCTTATAGACAATCTTTCCGATTATATCAAGCTCTTGTCCAATATAGGTATTATCATAAATTATACTATCCTTAACAGTCGTCATAGAATCAACTATCGAGTTAACTCCGATTATCACATTAGGTCCAAGTATCACCATATCATGAATCCGCGTATGATCCCCTAGCATGATTGGCTTGTCAGGACTCACAGTTTTAGGATAAGATGTATCGGCACCCATGAATACCTGATCTTCACTTGAATAACCCGGTAGCACAAAATGATTGGAGAGGTCATTGATCGCCATCATACTTAACTTGTAGTATGTTTGAATGCTATCAATTGGAGTTATAAGCTCATTATTTTGTTGGTTAATGCATTCTAAAGTCTCTTTATAATTCTCATATTTCACAATATTAATACAACCTGAAGGGGTACTTCCAACAAGGTTATTAAGAGTATCATGACTAATATTATTCTTATCATAGTTTAAGAAATTATAACCATTGATAATCAGCAGTTCAGACTCTTTTGCAAATGAGATATTTTTTAGGTATATCTTTTTTAAGCTATCTTCCGTCTTTGAAAGGCTATAGCTAAACTTCATGCCCCACTTTGTACCATCCCCAAAATGTTTGTTGATTTCACATGAAGGATAGTCATATACAAATCGAATCTCTTGAATTCCGATCATCTCCATCAGATCAACAAAATACTCTAGTAAAGGCTTATTGGCAATTTTCAATAAGTATGGGTCAATTCCCCTAAAGTAGTTCTTTACCCAGGCAGTTGGTTCTTCTTTGGCAATTATTAGCCCTTTCATTCAGACCCCGTTTGTTATAAGTTAAAACTCTCTATAGCCGCATCGAGATCATCATAAATCTCAAATATTTTAAATGCCCTTGTTATTTCAAACACCATCCTTGGCTTATCAGCCATCCTAGCAATGCAAATATCGCCACCATTGGCTGTTGCTGACTTCAAGCAGGATACAATGCTCCCTAATCCTGTACTGTCTAAAAAATCCATTTTATGCAAGTCAAAGACGAAATATCTTGTTTCTTCCATTAACTCTTTAAACAGGTTTTTTAAATTAGGAGCACTATAAGCATCTAAACGCCCGGCTATCTCAAGAACGCCAACATTGTCCTTTTTTATAAATTCGAACACATTTTCCTCCAATCTAATAGGCACCCTTACCGCTAATAACGGCAGGGATCGTTTTAATCAGTATTTTAATATCTTGCCAGAGGCTTTTACTCTGGATGTATTGTTTATCAAGTTCAACTTGTTCACTAAAAGGGATATCACTTCTACCACCAACTTGCCATAAACAAGTAATCCCTGGAGTGACATGTAATCGTTTTCTATCTTCCAAATTATATTCTGCTACTTCTCTTGGTAATGGAGGTCTTGGACCAACCAGGCTCATATCACCCTTAAGAACATTAACTAATTGGGGTAATTCATCAATGCTGAATCTTCTAATGAACCTACCAACTTTTGTTACTCGTGGATCTTTCTTCATCTTAAAGATTACACCATCTTTAGATTCGTTTTCTTCAAGCAGTTGATCTTTAATCTTATCAGCATTCATTACCATTGACCTAAATTTTATAAACCCAAAGTTTCTTCCATCTTTACCAACTCGTGGGGCAGTATAGAATAAAGGTCCCGGATTATCTAAATATATTGCTATCATTGTGAAAATAAAGACTGGTAAAAGTAAGAGCATTAGAATTATAGAACCAAGAAAATCTAATGAATGCTTGAGGAATTTGGCAAAACCAACTGTCCATTCCCAGCCCGACATTTTCAACAGAATCTTTGCCTTACTCGCCTTGCCATCATATCTGGCAATTCTATCCATTAGAAATTGATGTTGTCTCGTCCTGATTTTCAATTGTTCACCTTATTCTGTTCTTTCTTCCATGTTCGTACACGCTTTAAAAATAGTGGATTACCGATTATATATCGTCGCCACATTCTCTTGGGTTCCATCATAAGACGGAAAACCCACTCAATCCCGAGTTCACGCATCCATTTCGGTGCTCGAGGCATTGTCCCTGAGTAAAAATCAAACAATCCTCCGACACCGATAGCTGCATTGATTTGAAGTTCATGGAAATTCTTTTCTATCCATTTTTCTTGTAGAGGAACTCCAAATGCTACAAGAAGAATATTAGCTTGAGATTTATTAATTCTATCAATAACGATGTCACTTTCATTCTCTCGATCAAAATAGCCATCATTTGTGCCACATACTATTAAATCAGGGTATTTTTCTTCAAGGTTTTTTTTCATCTTTTCAGTAATACCCGGTTTTGCTCCCAATAAAAACAATCGATATCTATTTTTCTCAACCATCTCGCAAAGATAGGGAAGCATATCTGTACCATTTACATTGTGCCTTAAGTCCTTACCTATCATAGTACATGCCAGATTAACCCCACTACCGTCAGGGAACACATTGTCTGATTTTTCCATTATGGCTCGATATTCTTCATCTTCAAAAAGTTTATTGAAACAATCCGGATTCATGAAATAGAATTTCTCTTTCTTATTCATGTCAACCGTACGACTAATTAATTCAAGAGCTGCTGACATGGAACAATTCAAGAAATTAATCCCTAATAAATCAATC
The DNA here is from genome assembly GCA_030765245.1 of Candidatus Zophobacter franzmannii. GTDB lineage: Bacteria > Cloacimonadota > Cloacimonadia > Cloacimonadales > JAFGVF01 > Zophobacter > Zophobacter franzmannii. The sequence continues at coordinate 4,212 of JAVCCX010000076.1, forward strand.
TTCTCAGGAGTTTTGTTTGCACCAACCTTTGCTGATAATGCAAGCAAAGACTTCACTAGTATCATGAAATCCTTCTTGATTGATCTATTCTTCAAATACTCTAAATCTATGTTGTCTCGACCTTCATAGTCAATTTTGTTAATCCTTCGTATTAGCCATATACTCAAAATACCGGGTTTACCTATTTCCAGCCCACTTGTGACCTCTTCAATTGGTCTAAGTGATGACCCAATAATGTTTAACTTGCCACTGAGAACATGAGAATATAACGGCAAAGTATTAAGATATATATGCTTAGTGTTAAACAGCTTCGCTTTTAGTGTAGAACTTGTGTTTAAATAGTATGCCTGTTTTAGGAAGCATACTTTTCCTCCAAAGAGCCTTCTTATACTTAGCAGCACTAGCATTGGTAGTGCTGCAAATAGAAGAACTACTAATGAAGTTACAAACTCTATCAACCTGGTTAGCATTTACTATTTACAGCTCATTGACCATGTTGTAAAACTCTGTTAGGTAAGTTTTTTCTGCAAAAGTATCTCTTACATATTTATATCCTTCTTTACCCAAATCGGAGCAAAGAGAAGCATTACTAATCAGGCTCTCAATCTTTTCAGCAAGGTCTTTTACATTGCCGGCCTTTGCGAGCAGTCCATTTTCTCCATCGTGTAACCATTCAGTTATCCCACCTACATTGAAGGCAACTACAGGAGTTTGGTATGCAAAAGCTTCCAAGCCTACCAGACCAAATGGCTCTTGCCAGCGTGAAGGAACAACCACAACATCGGCTTGACGATAATACCTTTCAACATCAGATGACCAGCCTACTAACTCAACTCTATCATCTAGTTTCATTGACTTTATCATACTTTTTATATTTGGTTCCTCATTGCCGGTACCGACAATAATTAATCTTACCGGATGATACACCTTACTCATTGCCTTTAACAATAAATCTACACCCTTACCCTTTATTAACTGACCAACATACAAAATCACCGGTACATTGTTTGCAGGTTTAGGCATCTTCTCACCGACATTGTAAATTGGATATAGAGTCTTAATCTTAGCTTCATCCCAGTCATTCTGAATTAAGTTATGCTTCATATAGGATGACATAACTAATGATACATCGCAGCGTTTTATATTTTCTAATAATCTAATTTTGCTAGGAACATCAATTACTTTAGGCATATCAGTGCTTAAATCTAACCCAAGAGAACAAAGACTACAGTAAACCTTATTGAAAGGTAATCTACAGTTCTTTCTCTTATAGATAAAGTATTTATGTTTACGAAGGCAGTAATAATCATGGTCATGGATAAAACTTATAGTCTTAAAGTTCTTCCGTAGAATCTGAAGCAATTCAGGATCACTTATTTTGTGGATGAAAGCAAGCCTACACCCGGTATCTCTCAAGATAGTCAGAACATCATTTCTTGTTCTTTTCTCATTCAAAAAGATACTTTCAAAAGGAGTATCAAATCCAACCTGATTGCCTGATTTCTTCTCAAAGAATCCATACACCTTCCACCCATCTCGTTTTAACAGGTCTGCAATCTTATGAATATAACTCTCTACTCCGCCTACAAATCCACAGTTTTCATTCACAAAGACAATTTTTTTATCAATGTTCATAATACCCTCACACATCCTTTTTATTCTTTACAATTGCTGAGAAAGTGGTCTCGTATAACTCACTTAAGTACTCGTAAGTATATCTTTCACGAACCAACCTCTCCCCTACTTTTGCCATCTCTTTAAGTTTACTTCGTTCGCTGTATGCAAGCTTCATTTTCTCTGATAACTCATCAACGTCTTCACTTTTGAATAGATACCCGTTCACTCTTTCTTGAACCAGGTTAGGATCAACAACATCACTTTGAATAACGGGAATCCCACTAATCCAGCTCTCAACAACTACAGCTCCCGAATTCATAAATCTAACCGGGATTACATGTATATCAGCATTCCTGAGCCAACCGAGAACCTCTTCTCGCTCAACCATGCCTGTAAATATTATTCTATCTTCAAGCCCATTCTCTTCAATTATCTGCTTCATATCCTGCAAGAACTCAGGCTCATAATCATTTCTTCCAACATAAACCAACTTGGCATCGCTTAATTCTTTAGCCACGCTAACGAAAGCCTTTAAAGCTAAGTCCTGACCTTTTATATTGCAGATTCTTCCTAAGGATAAGAATACGAATTCACTTCCGACTCCATACTTGCTTCTCGGGTTTTCAACTTCTACCTCATACTCCTTCAGCAGAATCGGTACTGGTGAATATCCAACACTATCGTTATAATTACGATAGAGCTCAATCTCTTTATTAGCAATTGCATATATGAAATCCATATTTTGCATAAAGAACTTGTGATGGAATCTTGGTGGTTTTTTGGTAAGCTGGTCTTCAGCTATGAACCCCTGCTCTTTGATAATTGTTGCATAATCCAGATAATCAAAAGAACACAGTATCATTGGTTTGCCGGAAATCTTACCTGCAATGAATGCTAAGAGATTGTTATAGTTATAGGCAGGGAACATCATCAATACATCATGTTTCCCAAACAGAATCTCAAAGAATAACTCAGGACAAATGGTCCCTGCTTTTATATTTGGATAAGTCACTGGTTTATTGAAGAAATCAAACATTCTCCGAACATTTATTCCATCATATAACTCCCGGGCAGGTCTCTCTATTCTCTTCGGACAAAATACTGTTACATCATGCCCACGCTCTGCAAGCTCTTTTGCCTGGAAGTAGATATTAGTCTCAGCTCCGCCAACTTCAGGGTAAAACCTATTTGTAACTATTCCAACCTTGTATCTACAATTGTTCTGTTTCATATCTGTTTCCAGCATCTTCTTTGCCAGCTTTTCACCAACAGATTCCCAAGTATAATCTTCAAGGCATCTATTCTTTAGATTCTCACCAAGCTCATCTGCCGCTTTTGAGTCTTTCAACAATCTAATAACTTCTAAGGCAAATTCTTTAGGATCGTCCTTTATGATTATCTCTTCGCTACTAAAGTCAAAACCTTCAGCTCCAATGGTTGTTGTCACGATAGGTTTGCCTAAGATACCGGCTTCTAAAATTCGAGTTCTTGTACCGGATGCAATCCTTATTGGTAGTATTATAACATCAGCATCAACAATAGATTGATTTATATCATCCACCGGTCCTATCAGATTCATTCTCTTCTTATTATACACATTCATGCTATCTAATGGACCTTTACCAACTAAGTTGATGTATATATCCTTCTCCTCAAGATACTCCTCTAAATGCTGATATATGTCCTCACTAAGGTGAACTATAGCGTCAGTGTTGGCTGTAGAATTCAGAGTTCCAAAGAATAGTATGCTTGTCTCTTTGGATTTCCTTGGTGGAATTTCAATATTCTTCACTGTATTGGGTAAAATCTGGTAATTATCAATCGAGAGCCCCTTGCCATATTGTTCGACCACGAAGTCTCGCTCAACTATATTTGAGAAAAGGAATAGATATGGTTTTTTAAAGAGTTTGCTTTCAAATCTGTTAAGTTTGAGTCTTTGCAAGAAGTAGTATCTATTCCGAAGGCTGGGTGATTTCTCCCAGGACAAATTCGCTATCCTTGAAAAGAGCATATCAACATCAACCACAACTTTAACTTTCGGACAACAACGGGAAACTTCCCGCATCAACTCCATATGACTAGTGAATCTAAAGAAGATATAATCAAAGTCATTCTCGATTAAAACATTCCTAAACTTCTCAATTTGTTTTTCAGAGTAGTGGAATACTGCCTCTGCTTGTGATGGACTGCCCTTTGCAGTTACCAATTGATGAGTTCCATCAGGCATTTTAGGGAAAGGCTTAGTTAGATAGTGATGGTCCTTGATAAGTAAGAGAGAACAATCAAACTGTTTTTGTAAAGAATCCCAGATGAATTTGCTTCGATTCTTATCTCCACCCCGCTCGTTTATAAACGGCAAATCGACATAAAGTAGCTTTTTCATTGATACCTCAGTATTATAACAATATTAGCACAAGGCAGTATAGATACACAGCTACATTTTAGGCAAGAACTTTTCCATGTATTTATCCGCCACAGCGAAATTTTATATGAACCAAAGGGAGGAGCTCGCTTGAGTGAAATGAAAGCAACTCATTATTTCGGGAGAAGCTTGCACAATAGTGAGAGTAGTGAGTGAGGGGCAAAACTGAATTTGCACTCTTTTCAACAATTTGCATGGTCTAAGACCATTACAAAGGTCTCAGAGTTTCCCTTTGTCCTCGCCCCACCGTCGCCTTGCTCATTGCGACCTCCTATGGCGTAATGTCAATGAAGACCAGTGCAAGTCCAATTTCCAGATACAACAGCTCTCGAGCTGTTCTCGACCAAGACAGTCGAGCTACACTCTGGCATAAGATGTTATGCCCCTACGACATCTTCTGACTTGTAATTTCTCTTTCTTCTTTTTTGCCTTTAATTTTGCATTTGAAATTATACCCTTGCGGAGGTTTACAGCCGCAAGGGTAGTGTTTCTCTATTCTTTATTGTAAATAAATTCTTCTTATCTTTTTCTGCCGGGCGAAGCCTTTGGCGAAGACCGGTGCTTTCCGTGCCTTCCGTGGTTAAAGTCTTTCTTGTACTAAATTTCATCTTTCTTTCTTTTTTAGTGACTTTCGTGTGGTTCGTGGTTGAAATATCTTTCTGTTAAAATCCTAGCAACGCCATTCTCAACAACACGCAGTTTTCCCGCTGATAACCCACTGCAGATTCAGATTCTCAAAGATTTCTGAAGAGATTATCAAATAGTATCAAGACAGCCTGAATTGGTGTAACTCTTTGCAAAAGCCACTGTGAAGACTGGATTAATGCCCCGCAAGAATAAAAACCTATCAATCCAACCCCGAGAATAGGATAGTTCCATTGAAAAGTCGCGTAGAGGACGAACAAAAGATAAAGAAAGAGGTACAGCTGAAGCAGTACTTCCCAGAAAGCTGCACTCCTTCCCACGCCTCAAGGCGAGCGTAATGACTTCGAGGCCATTGCAAACTGAGGATTAATGTTGCATGATGATTGAACAGTCACTTTTGCAGTATATCAAAAAACTATAAAATAATTGACGGTTAAGAACAATTATTTCATAAAAATATCTAAGTTAGTCAAGTTCTCTTGTGAATACAAGTGAATAGGCAAACTAATGCTCCAAAAAGAGGTATAAAACGATGAAAAACACGCTTTTGGTTTTATTTATTACTATAATGGCGTTGTCTTGCATTCAGTTAAATGCAATCAATGATATTGAAGCGGTAACAGTTAAGCAAATCAAGATACTTGATTCTTCTGTTAACCACACAACACTCGAATTCACATTACCTGAATATGAAGTTGAAATCGAAGATCTCAATGGAATTGAATTTGACAAGATTGTTACCGAATGTGATGGTTTTCTCCCTGTTCAAGGATTACCGGAACTGCCGGTATTTTCTACGATGATTGCGATACCCTACCAGGGGTCGGTGTCGCTTGAAGTCGTGAACAAAACAACTCATACTTTAAGCAATTTCAGTGCTATACCTGCACAAGATTATACAGTAGAAAATCCAAGTGAACGGTCATTTTCATATGACGCAGATTTCTACAACTCAAATGATATCTATCCAACGGAAAACGAGAGCCTGTCCGATCCAATGATTGTCCGGGATTTCAGAGTTGTTGCTTTGTCCTTCAGCCCATTTACTTACAACCCGGCTACCCGTTCTTTAGAAGTTGCGGACAGGATAGTTTACAAATTGAATTACAATAATGAACCGGGGGGAAATGAGTCCGAAACTCCCATTATGTATTCCCCGAGTTTCGTACCGGTTTACAAGGCTCTGATTGCCAATTATGATGAAGTTTTAGATAGAGAGATACCGTTTCATAACAAACGAATCTTGATCATATACGGTAACAGTGCGGATCAGAATTATCTGAATAAATTAGACGAATTTGTTACCTGGAAGAAGCAAAAAGGTTTCGTAGTAGCAACAGCTTCAACCGCTACAACAGGAACCTCAACATCATCTGTAAAGGCTTATATCCAAACAGCATACAATAATATAGCCACCCGCCCGGAATATGTGATACTTATCGGAGATACTTCAGGTTCTTTGGAAATTGATTGTTTTTCAGTAGGTGGTGGTTCTTCAGATTATCCATATCAACAACTTGCAGGTGGTGCTTCTGATACTCTTGGAGATATATTCATAGGTAGAATGCCTGTAGAAAATGTTACAGATTTCCTAACAATGGCGAACAAAGTATTTATCTACGAAAGAGATACTATCCCTGCTCCTCCAACATGGTATAATCATATGCTTCTGGTAGGATATTCCGGAGCTTCCGGGCAGTCGGTGGTATATGTTAATAAGTTCTATAAATATGCCGGTCTGAGGGTAAACCCGAATTACACATTCACCGAGATTTATGGCTCCCCTACATCAACAGGAATGCAAAACGCAATTAATAGCGGTGTGGCTTTCTTCGTTTATCGCGGATATATTGGAATGAACGGCTGGGATACTCCGTCTGAAGCATCCTTCACAAATGGAAATAAGATGTCTCATAGCATCATCCTTACTTGTTCTACAGGCAACTTTAGTGGTACCGATGCCATCGATTCCATTGTCCGTTACGGTTCTCCTGCCGCTCCTAAAGGTGCTATTACTGCTGTTGGTATGGCTACTTCAGGAACACATACTTTGATGAACAATGTTCTCTCCTCCCAGATTGGAGACTCAATTTTCAATCGGGGTATGAGAGATATTGGTGCCCCACTTTTAACAGCAAAACTTCTGCTTTATATGATTTATCATGATTACCTTCCTTCTTATGTGATTAACTTCCCCGGTTGGTGTAACCTTATGGGAGACCCGACTGTTGAAGTTTGGGTAGGTGTACCTCAGCCCATTGTTGCGGAATATCCGGCCGAAGTATTCCCCGGTCAGACTTGTTATCCTGTGCATGTGAAAGATAATGCAGGAAATCCTATGATTGGTGCTGATGTTACCATTCTTAACAACAACCTGCAGCTGATAATGGAAACAGATGAAAACGGAAATGCTGTCTTTGAGTTACCTGGTAATCTTGCCAACAATGATTCTTTTGTCGTTACCATTTCTCAGCATGACCATGTCCCTGTTTTTGAAACTATCGATGTAGTGGCAGTTGATGGAATTAATGTAACCAATGCTGTATTCACAGGCGGAAACAATGACGGCAACCCTGACGCAGGTGAGACTCTTGATGTGAGCATCACACTCAACAATCCCGGAACATCAGCCATAAACGGAGCTGTTGTCGAGATGAGCACTGATTCACCTTATATTACTATAGTGCAGAATAGTGCTGCTTATGGTGATCTTGTAGCTGGAGCTTCCGTAACAAATACAACTCCTTACCAGATTCAGATTGCCGGTAATGCCCCGGTTGAATATCAGGCAGCAATCAGATTAGATATTGCCGGACAGAATTATACAACTTATATGGGATTGGAAATACATAATGCAGACATTGCTGTTAATAGTATTCAACTAAATGACACCAATGGTCTCCTTGAACCGGGAGAAACAACAACCCTGACTTTGAGCCTGATAAATAATGGGACAATTGCTGTTGATAACATAACAGCAGAGCTTCTCTGCGAATCTGAGCTTATTATTCTTAACGATAATGAAGCCGTATATGGAGATTTCACTCCATCTGCTGTAATCATTAACGGAACTGATGAGATTTCCATAACAGCCAGAAATCATTTGCTGTCCGGTTATGATGTGGAATTCACTCTTCATATTTTCAATGATAATGGTTATGATACTTCTCAGCAGATTTACATTCCGACCGGAACACCCGATATCGGAAGCCCCACAGGACCGGATGCCTACGGACATTTCATTTATCATAGTGCTGATACTAACTGGATTGAATCACCGGAATACAACTGGATCGAGATTGCCCCCGCAGAAGGTGGTCCAGGAACACAGTTTACAAGCATCACTGACAACGGGACAGACGGAGGTGACGGTGATATTACAGGTGCCGACACAATAGATAACACTAATCTGCCGTTTGATTTCAGGTTCTATGGTGTGGATTACGACGAAGTCTATATCTGTTCAAACGGATTCTTCACCTTTCTTCCAACTGAAGTTGGAACTTTCAGAAACTTCCCAATACCCGGACCAATGTGTCCGGATCCTCTGATTGCCCCGTTCTGGGATGATCTGGTATACAATCAGACAGGAAGCGGAATTTTCCATTGGTATGACTCTGTCAATCATCTCTTTGTAATTGAATGGTATAATGCCAGGAATGGGTTTGATACATCATATACCGAACAATTCCAAGCTATCTTATATGATCCTGAATATCACTCAACTGCGACCGGAGATGGAAAGATAAAACTTCAATACCATACTTTTAATGATATTGACGCCGGTAATACCAGCTCATATCCCCCAACCTGCGGTCAATTCAGTACCATCGGGGTAAGTGATCATACAGGGACTGATGGAATACAGTATGTATTTGATCTTGAGTATGCCCCTACTGCACAACCTATTACTGACGGTACTGCTCTACTGATATCCGGAGAGCCGTATCTGAATATAAACCCATATCTGGTTTACGAAGATGTAGCAGTTACAGAAGCTAACGGAAACGGATTCAATGAGCCGGGTGAATTTATTGATATTGATATATCAATCATGAATATGGGACTGACTGATGCTACGAATGTTACAGCTACGATATCCTCAACAGACCCCAACATAGGAATTATGCTCGGAACAGTTAATTATTCTTTCATTGCCGGATCAGATGGAACTTCCTGGTGCGATACTCCCTTCAGTGTGATGATATCTCCAATTGCACCAAATCAGTATGTGATACCTTTAACCTTAACTCTGGAAACGGAGGATGATTCATGGATAATGTATACTTCATTAACCGTAACATCACCTCACTTTGAAATTCTGGATGCTTTCATTTATGACTCAGCTTCCGGAAATGGCAATGGTGTTCCTAATATCGATGAAACCCTTGATTTAGTGGTAAATATTTATAACCCTGGATTAGACCCGATGAATAATGTTACAACAAATTTCTACTGCCAGAATAATCCACTTACAATAGTTAATGCCACCCAGCAGATCAATTCCATCCCTGCTTTGACAGGTAATCAACTGGCTTATACGATTCAGATTCCTTCAACCATTACAAATAACTCCTTCCTTTATTTTGTCCAAAGAGTACAAGGAACGGGAACGATTATAACTGAAAAGAATATAACTCTTCAAGTAAATGGACAAGGGGATTTGATACCTGCAGGAAAAATTAACGGAACTATCAGCGTGGATTCAGGCACACCTGACTTTACTGAGGCACTGGTTTCTTCAGGAGAATACACAAATACAGTGCTCGGAGATGGAACATATTCTTTGTTCGCTCCTTACGGAACTTATTCTCTCACAGGAGAATTGAACTATTACACTTCAGATTTGCTAAACAGTATCACTCTAACACCGTCTGTTCATAATCTGGATAACAACAACTTCAATTTGCTCTATCTGGCAGAACCGACAGCCCTGGATGGTTCCTTCAATAATGGAGAGCTAACTCTTAACTGGACTGCTCCTGTTACTGACTTCACTGTAACTAACTACAATGTTTACAGGAAAATTAACAACAGCCATTCCCAGCTGATATCAACAACTGAAGGTGAAAACTACCTTGATAATTTGACTCAGGACGGAGAATACTTCTATTATGTAGAAGCTGTTTATCCGGAAGGGATAGGTCATCCGTCGATTCAATATACCTTTGACACAGCTGTAGCTTTAGAAGATGACATAATCAATAAACCTATTACTGCACTGTATGGGAACTATCCTAATCCCTTCAATCCGACAACGACTATTTCCTATTCTCTGGCAACTGAAGATAAAGTGACGATAGAAATATTCAATATTAAGGGACAGTTAGTAAAAACCCTTATAAACGAGATTCAGTCTATCGGTAGCTATTCAATAAAATGGAATGGAAAAGATAATGAAGGAAAGGATTGTGCATCAGGTCTCTATATGTACAGATTCCAAACGAAGGGAATTAACACCGTTAAGAAAGCAATGCTGCTTAAGTAATTAACGCAGTTTTATATGTCAGTAGTCTGGTTCAGATTATCATAATTTGAATC